>CAYVOE010000103.1:0-3108 GCA_964452795.1 uncultured Nitrospiraceae bacterium | reverse complement strand
TCCGCTTGGGCCAGGTTGAGGCGGGCGCCGAACTTTTTCGGGTCGATCCCCGACGCGGCGTCGCCGCGCAGCTCGGCCCGCGGCAGGGGCAGGCGCGTGGGATAGGGGTCGTCGCCGTAGATGCGCTCCGTGCGCATGCATTGCTCGGCTTCTTCCCGTCGGCCCTCGGCGACCATGCGCCGCAGGTCCGCGTAAGTGACGTCGAGGGGTTTTTCCCGGGTCTCCCAGGCATCGTACTTGTCCAGGGTGATCTTGAGGGGCTGTCCGTCGCCCCAGACCATGGCCCCGATGAACCCGTTCCCCAGGGGAATGCCCGTGTTCCAGGCGACCGGCGGCGCTTCCCAGACCATGTCGTGCCGCCCCAGGAAATCGGGGTCGGCCCCCGCCGCCAGGCAACTCAGCAAGACCAGCATCGGAGCTTCCATGGACGCGTCCCCCAACGGTTGGTTCGTCTGCAAGGGCCCATCGTAGCCGAAGCGCCCCTTCCGGTTCACCCGACACACGGGTCGGGGGATGATTTCCCGCAAGGCGCGGCGTTTGGTATAATACGTCCGTTTGCACGGGCGTACCGCAAACCACTCCGGTTGCGCAACGAATAGGGTAAGGTCGGCTTCCCTGCCGGCCGGGTGAGCAAATCCTTCGAGGAACAATCAAGACGATGGAGAGGCTGTACGTCAGCGAGGAAGGCCTCGAGAAGCTGAAAAACGAGCTGCAGGAGTGCAAGGAACGGACGACCGTGGTCGCGCAAGCCATCGAGCATGCCCGCGGTTTCGGCGACTTGCGCGAGAACGCCGACTATCACGCGGCCAAAGAGGAGCAGGCCATGCTCCACGCCCGGATCCGCGATTTAGAGGATAAGATCGCCCGCTCGGTGGTGCTGGACGAGCGGAATATAGACAGCAGCAAGGTCTTCATCGGCGCCACGGTGAAGGTGCTCAATAAAAAGACGAAGAAGACGCACGAATACATGCTCGTCAGCCCGGTCGAAGCCGATCTGGCGAACGGCAAGATCTCGGTCCGTTCGCCCGTGGGCCAGGCGCTCCTGGGCAAAGCCGTCGGCGAATCGGTGACGGCCCAGGTGCCTGCCGGCCGCATCGAGATGGAGATACTCGAAATATCCCGGTAATTCGGCCGCGGCCGGGCCCGTGGATGCGTATCCTCATTGAGGGGGCTGGGGGAGATGTCTTGCCGGGGCATGCGTGCGACCGGCGGTCTTGGCGCGTGTCGAGGCGCGGGACCGTCCGGAACGGAAACGGAAACGAACTACATCGGTTGAGGTGCCATGCCGAAAAGGACAGACATCCACAAGATCCTCCTCATAGGGTCGGGGCCCATCATGACCGACCCCGACATGGCCAACCGGACCTACGTCGAGCCCCTTACCGTCGACACCCTCGAACGGATATTGGAACGGGAGCGGCCGGACGCGCTGCTGCCGACCGTGGGAGGGCAGACGGGGCTTAACCTTGCCGTGGCGCTCGCCGAAGCGGGCATCCTCGACAAGTACGGCTGCGAGCTCATCGGCGCCCGCCTCCCCGCGATCAAGAAGGCGGAAGACCGGGGCCTCTTCAAAGAGGCCATGGAGAAGATCGGGCTCGAGGTGCCGCGCAGCCGCGTCCTTCACAGCCTCGACGAGGCCCGAGCCTTCGGCGCGGAGCTCGGCTACCGGGCCATCGTCCGGCCCGCCTTCACGCTGGGCGGCACCGGCGCGGGCGTTTCCTTCAACAAGGACGAGTTCGACGAGGTGGTCGGCTGGGGCCTGACGTGTAGCCCCATCCAGGAAGTCCTGGTCGAAGAGTCGGTGCTCGGGTGGAAGGAATACGAGCTCGAGGTGATGCGCGACCTCAACGACAACGTCGTGATCATCTGCTCGATCGAGAACTTCGACCCCATGGGCATCCACACCGGCGACAGCATCACGGTGGCGCCGGCGCAGACGCTGACCGACAAGGAATACCAGACCATGCGCGACGCCGCCATCGCGGTGATTCGCGAGATCGGCGTCGACACGGGCGGGTGCAACATCCAGTTCGCCGTCAACCCCGACGACGGCCGCATGGTGCTCATCGAGATGAACCCGCGGGTGTCGCGCAGCTCGGCCCTGGCGTCGAAAGCCACCGGGTTCCCCATCGCCAAGATCGCCGCCAAGCTGGCCGTGGGCTACACCCTCGACGAGATCCCCAACGATATTACCCGCGAGACCCCGGCCTCCTTCGAGCCGACCATCGACTACGTGGTCACCAAGATTCCCCGGTGGGCCTTTGAGAAATTCCCCGGCGCCGACACCAACCTCACGGTGCAGATGAAGAGCGTCGGCGAGGCCATGAGCATCGGCCGGACCTTCAAGGAATCGCTTCAGAAGGGCATCCGGTCCCTCGAGACCGGCCGCTATGGCCTCGGCGCCGACGGCCAGGACGACACCTTCACCGGGTCGGCCGATTCGGTGGAGGAGAAGGAGGCCCTGCTCAAGGCCCTGCGCACGCCCCAGCCCGAGCGCCTGCTCCAGCTCGCCCGGGCCTTCCGCGCCGGCGCCACGGTCGAGGAGGTCCACGAGGCGACCCGCATCGATCCGTGGTTCCTGCGGAACATGATCGAGATCATCCAGAAGGAAAAGGAGCTGCGCGGGCTGAGCCCGGACGATCCCAAGGTGCTGCGGGAGGCCAAGGAGATGGGCTTCTCCGACCGCCAACTGGGCCATATCTGGAACATGGACCCCCTGGCGGTGCGGGCCCTGCGCCGCAAGCACGGCATCGTCCCCGTCTACAAGCTCGTGGATACCTGCGCGGCCGAGTTCGAGGCCTATACTCCGTATTACTACTCGACCTACGCCCAGGAAGACGAGGTGCGCCCTTCGAACCGCCGCAAGATCATGATCCTCGGCGGCGGGCCCAACCGCATCGGCCAGGGCATCGAGTTCGACTCCTGTTGCTGTCATGCCGCCTTCGCCCTCAAGGAAGACGGTTTCGAGACCATCATGGTCAACAGCAACCCCGAGACCGTCTCCACGGACTACGACACGTCCGACCGGCTGTATTTCGAGCCCGTAACCCTCGAGGACGTGCTCAACATTGTGGAGCGCGAGAAGCCCTGGGGCGTCATCGTCCAGTT
>CAYVOE010000102.1:11645-12955 GCA_964452795.1 uncultured Nitrospiraceae bacterium | reverse complement strand
TGTCGCTCGCTGACCCTGGGCTAACCTATGTATCCCCTTCGGGGAACTTTCCCGGGGCAGGGGCCGGTGGCGGAACAGCGGAGGTCCTTTGCCGGCCTGAGACGCTGCCTATGGCTCCCCCTCGGGGAAATGGGTGGCGCTCGGGGGGGCTACATGAAATGGAAGGTCCAATGGATCTGGAGGTTCTTGTTCCGATAGATGGCGGGGACCTCGAAGGGGAAGGGGGCGAAGGGTGCGGCCCGTTCGAGGGACTTCTGGCACAGGGACGCGAAGGTGGGAGAACCGCCGGCCTTGAGGATCTTGACGTGGACCAGGGATCCGTCGGGAGCGATGGCGCACTCCAATTCGGCCTTCGTGGGCAGGGTGCCGGTGTATTCGAGGCCAAGGACGAGGCGCCAGTTCCGCTCGACGCGCCGCTGCACCTCGAGCATGTACGCCGCCAGCTCGTGTTTCATCGCCTCGAACCCCACGAACCCCTCGCCTCGGATGCCGCCTTCGACGCTGCCCCGGAAGGTGCCGGGGTTGGGCTGAGGCAGGGGTTCGGGCCCGGACGGCGCAGGAGCCGGGGCCGGCGTCGATTCGGAACCGGGGACCGCCGGAACCGGAGGCTCGACGCGGGCCAGGTCCATTTCCCGATCGCCCGGGGTTTCCGAAGGCCGGGTCTCCTGCGGCGCAGGCGTTTCGGCCTTTGCCACGACTTGCCGAGTCGGTTCGCGCGGATTTTTCGGCGTCTCAGTCGGCCGAGCTTGAGGCTTGGGCCGCTCCGGTTCAGGCTTAGGCGCGGGTTCCGGTGCAGGTTCGGGCTTGGCCTCGGACTTGGACGGCTCCGGAGCGGGTTCGGGCTGAGAATTCGGCTCGGCCTCCGGTTCATTGGAGGCTTCCGGGGTCGGCGGAGACGGTTCCGGGGCCGGCGGAGGCGACGGGGCAGCCTCCGGCCCGGGGGTTGGCCCGCCGGCGAGCTCGAAATGCTCGGTTTCCGTGCCCAGCGGCGCCTTTTCCTCCCCTTCGACTTCGTCCTGGGGGTCCTGGGCGTTTGAATCGCGGTCGGAGAGGAGCGCGGCGTCTTCCACGGGCCGTTCCGCCGGCTGAACGGTTTCAATAAGGGCCCGGGGAGGGTCGTCGGGGGCTGCGGCGGGGCGGAGATGGACCACCAGGGGCGGGTCGGGCGGACGGGTGGCCGGGAGCGAACGGTCGAGGTACTCCCACGGCCGCACGGCCAGGATCGCCAGGTGCAGGGCCACCGAGGCCGCGACGGCAATCAGCATCCGACGGCGATCGTTCATCTCCAGATTCCTGCGTGCATGGCCGAT
>CAYVOE010000102.1:0-11635 GCA_964452795.1 uncultured Nitrospiraceae bacterium | reverse complement strand
CAAAGCGTGCGCCGTGCCCGGAATCGGTGGTGAATCCGTGTCGGGGGACGGCGCGCTTACTCGGATGCGGTTAGGGAAACCACCATGACAAGCACAGCGGGACGAGGCGGTCTGCGGGTGTGGGGCAACGGAGGGAGGCCGGGGTCGGCCGCCTCGGGCCGAGACAGACCCATCGGGGAAATGCTTGTCGACGCGGGCCTCATCGAGCGGCAACAGCTCGACAAGGCCCTCAAGGTCCAGGCGCAGAAGGGCGGCAAGCTGGTCCAGATCCTCATCGCCATGGGCTTCTTTCATCCCCACGCCTTCGTGCAGTTCCTGGCGCGGCAGCCCGGCGTGGCCAGCCTCAACCTGTCGAACTACGAGGTGCCGCGGGAGCTGGTGGCCCTGGTGCCGCGGGAATTCGCCCTCAAACACGAGGTCTTTCCCATCGACCGGCTCGGCAAGCTGCTGACGGTGGGCATGGTGTGTCCGCTCGACGCCGCCACCATCGGCGAACTCGAGCGGTTCTCGGGCCTCCGGGTCAAGCCCATCCTGTGCTCCGCCCAGGACATCCGCCAGGCCATCCAGCGGTACTACCCGCCCGAGGGCATCCTCGGCGTGGCGGAAGGCACCTCGGGGGCCGGTCCCGTCCCCCTGCCGCTGCAGCGCCTCGAGACCTCCCTGCGGCTCCGCAACGTGGTGGCGTTGATCCGAGGCATCGAAGGGCTGCCGACCCTGCCCGAGACGGTCGCCCGGGTGCGCCAGGCCATGGCGGAGCCCGGCAGCTCCATCGAGGACGTGGCCCAGATCGTCAACACGGACCCGCCCCTGGCGGCGCGGGTGCTGCGCGTGGCCAACTCGGCCGCCTACGGGTTCCCCCACCGCATCGACAACCTGCGGCTGGCCGTGTCGCTCCTGGGCCTGCGCGAAACCTACTCCATCGTGCTGTCGGCGGCCATTATTGAGCGGTACAACGAGTCGCCCCTCTTCGACTACAAGCGGTTCTGGGCCCACTCGATGAAATGCGCCGCCGCGGCCCTCGTCGTGGCCGAGGCCTGCGGCCAGTCCCGGCGCAGCAGCCTTTCCGCCGCGGGCCTGCTCCACGACCTCGGCCGCATCGCCCTGCTCGAGGTGGTGCCCGACGTGTTCGTCCGGCTCGACCCGAACCTCTCCGGCGAGTCCCTCGTCGCCGCCGAGGAAGCCGCCCTGGGCATCACCCACGCGGAAGCGGGGTACGAGCTGGCCAGTCTGTGGAGTCTGCCCGACGAGATCGCCCAGGCCATCCGGTTCCACCACGCCCCGGAACGGGCCACCGACTGCCGGGAGGTGGTCGCCATCGTGGCCGCCGGCGACGCCCTGGCCCGACGGGTCGCCCGGAAGTCCGATCCGGATCCGGAACAGACCGACGAGCTGGAGCGGCGCCTGGCCCTCCTCGACATCGACGCCGGAATGACCGACGAGCTCATGCGGCGCTTCGAGGAACAGCAGGCCGCCGCCGCCCGCACCGGCCGCTCCGAGTAGCGAATCCTTACCCGTTCCAGGTGCGTTGCCGCGTGAGATAGAAGGGGTCGCGGCGGAGCTTGTCGAGGGCGGTCTCGATGAGCCCGAGGGCGTGGATGAGGCGAACCGTGCTGTCACCGATGACGCCGAACCGCATCAGGCCCTTGCGCTGGAGCACGAGGTCCATGACCGGGAAGTCGCGCTCGGGTCCATCGTAGCTGTGGAGGCGCAACGGCGTTTCCACGCGGGTTCCGTCGAGGTCGATGCACGTGGCGTGGGTCACTTCCTTCTGACAGACGTAGTCGAGGTTGGCGATCTCCTCGACGCAGTGGAACGTGGTGCAGGTGTCGAGGGTGCAGCCGATCATGACGATGGAGCCTTTCGCCAGGGCCACGCGGAAGTAAGGCGACGTGATGTTGCAGGGCGTGGGCGAAAGGTAGTGGTCGAGGGTGAGCTCCTCGGCGCGGGCCCCGAGGGCGGCGCAGGAATGGGTGGGGTGGGTGCTGCGGCACGCGCCGGGCCGCCGGCGCAGGGTCTCGGGAATCCTTCCGGTCCAGCAGGGGTGGGTGCGCAGGTCGATGTGAGGCGGGTTGTCGGGCGAAAGGGATTCGTCGCCCGTCAGGGTGGGCACCAGGAGCGTGCCCGCGTCGCCCAGCGCGTCGAGGATGCCGTCGATTACCGCGTCCGCCCCGCCGTCCACCCGGCCGAAACTCGAAAGCGAGCTGTGGACGAGGAGGACGTCTCCTTCCCGAACGCCCAGCTTTCGGAACCCCGCGGCAATCTCTTCGCGCGTGACCATGGCTGCTCCCCCTGTCGTTGCCGAAGGGTCATGGTACGCAAGGGCCGAGGCGCCTTTCCAATCGTCGGCGCCGGCGGCTTTCTTCTTCCCCGCCTTTCGTGGCACAATCCCAGGATATTTTCGGGATCGGTCCGCGCGGTGCATGCGGGTCGGCCCGCGCCCACGCATCGTTCTCAGGAGCTTAGGAGACCATGGTACACGTTCAGTTGCCCGACGGATCAGTCCGCGAGTTGCCGGAAGACAGTTCGGCCCTCGACCTCGCCAAGCAGATCGGCCCGCGCCTGGCCAAGGCCGTCACCGGCGCCAAAATCAACGGCCAGGTGGTGGGGCTGACGACGCGGCTGCGCGACGGCGACACGGTCGAACTGCTCACCTTCGACTCGCGCGAGGGGCAGGACGTGTTCCGCCACAGCGCCGCCCACGTGATGGCCGCCGCCATCAAGCGCATCCGGCCCGAGACCCGCCTCGCCATCGGCCCGCCCATCGAGGACGGCTTCTACTACGACATCGAGGCGGATCCGCCCTTCACCGAAGAGGATTTCCCGGTCATCGAGAAGGAAATGGCCAAGATCGTCGAGGAAGACCAGCCTTTCGTGTGCCGGGAAGTGGCCAAGCCGGACGCCATCGCCTACTTCAGCAAGCTGGACGAGAAGTACAAGGTCGAACTGCTGGAGGACCTCGAGGACGGCCGGATCACCTTCTACGAGAACGCCGAATTCACCGACCTCTGCCGGGGACCCCACCTGCCGTCCACGGGCAAGATCAAGGCCTTCAAGCTCCTGAGCGTGGCGGGGGCCTACTGGCGGGGCGACGAGAAGCGGCCCATGCTCCAGCGCCTCTACGGCACGGCCTTCCCCGACCGGAAGCAGCTCGAGGAGCACCTGCACCGGCTCGAAGAGGCGGAGAAGCGGGATCATCGGCGTCTGGGCAAGGAGCTCGGCCTCTTCAGCTTCCATCCGGAAGGGCCCGGCTTCCCCTTCTTCCACCCCAAGGGCATGACGGTGCTGAACCAGCTCCTCGAATTCTGGCGCGAAGAGCACCGGAAACGCGGCTACGGCGAGCTGCGCACGCCCATGATCCTGGACCGGGTGCTGTGGGAACATTCGGGCCACTGGGACCACTACAAAGAGAACATGTACTTCACGCAGATCGACGAGCGCGATTTCGCGGTAAAGCCCATGAACTGCCCCGGTTCCATGCTTGTCTACAAAACCGCATTACGAAGCTACCGCGATTTCCCCATGCGCTGGGCCGAGCTGGGCACCGTCCATCGCCACGAGAAATCGGGCGTCCTTCACGGGCTTACCCGGGTGCGCATGTTCACCCAGGACGATGCCCACATCTTCCTCACGCCGGACCAGATCCTCGATGAAGTGGTGGGGATCATCGATTTCGTCGACCACATGTACCGCGTGTTCGGCCTCGAATACTCGGTGGAGCTGAGCACGCGGCCCGAGAACTCGACCGGCACCGACGAGATGTGGGAGAAGGCCACGGACGCCCTGCGCCGGGCCCTCGACGTCAAGGGCATGACCTACAAGGTGAACGAAGGCGACGGCGCCTTCTACGGTCCCAAGATCGATTTCCACGTGCGCGACGTGCTGAAGCGCTCGTGGCAGTGCGCCACCATCCAGTGCGACTTCTCGATGCCCGAGAAGCTCGACCTCGAATACATGGGCCCCGACGGCGAACGGCACCGTCCCGTGGTGATCCACCGCGTGATCTACGGCGCCCTCGAGCGATTCCTCGGAATCCTCATCGAGCATTTCGCCGGGGCTTTCCCCGTGTGGCTGGCGCCCGTGCAGGCCGTGGTGGTGCCCGTGGGCGAACGGTTCCACGACTACGCCCGCCAGGTACACGACCGCCTCTTCGCCCTCGGCGTCCGGGTCGAGTCGGACCTGTCGGACGAGACCATGCGCTACAAGATCCGGTCGGCCCAGACCGCCCAGGTGCCCTACATGCTGGTGGTGGGCGAGCGCGAGCAGAACGAGGGAACGGTGTCGGTGCGCCACCGGCGCCTGGGCGATCTCGGCGCCCTGCCCCTGGACGCCTTCATCGACCGCATTCAAAACGAGATTGCATCGAAAGCCCTCGACGCGTCATCATAGGGCGGGTTCGTCGGTTAGGAGGGTTTGCGGATGGCGAAGAGCCTGTACTCTTCCTGCGTCAACCACCCCGCGGTGGAAGCGACGGCGCGGTGCAAGTCCTGCCTCAAGCCTATTTGCAACGCCTGCAGGGAAATGGGGCCTACGGGCGTGTTCTGCAGCGTCGCTTGCAAGGAAAAGCACGAGCAGTTCATCGCCCGGGCGGCCAAGCTCGAGCAGATGCGCAAGCCGGCCCGCCTCGGCCCGCGGAAGTTCTTCCGTTTCGTGATGAAGATCGTCGTGCTGGCCGCCGTGGTCTTCCTGGCGGCCGCCATCGCCACGGGCATGGGATACGAAGTGCCCGTGCTTGGCGAGTGGGTGGTCCGGGCGCGCGAGGCCGCCGGCCTGTAAGCTTCGTATCGCGTATCCACTCGAACAACGCGATCCCGGCCGCGCGGCGCCGGGGGCTCTCCCGCCGCGCTCCGGGCAGGAGGTTCGACCATGGATCTCAGTTGGCTGAAGTGGCCTCTCATCATCCTGGCGGTCGTGGGCGCATTGTGGCTGCTGAGCAGCGGCGGCACCGCCTACATGTACAACCGCTTCTCGGCGGACCCCGGCGAGGACGAGGTCCTGGCCCGTCGTTACGAGTCCGGACTCACCAACCTCGGCAACTTCCTTCTGAAAACCCTGCGCTACGAAGAGGCGGAAGAGGTGATCCGCTCGGCCGTCGAGAAATACCCCGACGGCAAGAACGTCTACCTCAACTGGTACCGCCTCGCCAAGCTGGCGGAGAAGCGCGGCGCCTACGAGGAGTCGGTGCGGATCCTCGAAGGCCTGATGCGGGAAGACGCCAACGCCTTCGACAAGCGCGTGCCGCCCTACGACAACCTGCGCCTGCGCGCCGACTCGCTGATCGAGACCCACGACCTGCGGTAGAAACCGCCGTCCCCGCCTTCGATTTTCCCCTTCGCGCCCGGCGTGCTATCCTCCTCGTCTGTATTCGATAGGCACTTACCAGGCAGAGAGCGATTGCATGGACCGAATTGCCGGGAGGATTCCCGTACTCGAAAGCCTGCGCGTCCGGAAACGGAAGCCGCGCCGGCTCTATGTGTTGCGCGACGGACAGGGCCTCAACGAGATCGTCGACGCGGCGCGCGACGTGCCCGTGCGGCAAGTGTCGCGGCAGCACCTCGATAACCTGTCGGGGGGCGTGGTGCACCAGGGCGTGGTCCTCGAGGCCGAGCCCCTGCCCATCCAGCGGACCGAGACGTGGGTGAGGAAGAATTTTGGGCCCGACGCCATCGTGGTGGTCCTGGACGGCGTGGAAGATCCCCACAATTTCGGGGCCATCGTGCGGTCGGCGGCGGCCTGCGGCGCCGCGGGCGTCGTGTACGGCCGGGACCGGGCGGCCCCCGTCTCGTCGGCGTCGATGAAGAGCGCCGCGGGGGCCATGGAGCACATCGACCTCGTTGAGGCGGCCAACGTGGCCCGGGCCCTGGGGCTGCTGAAGGAGGCGGGGTTCTGGGTAGCCGGTTTTGAGGTCGACGCCGAAAAGACCTTGTGGGAAGCGGACCTTACGGGCCGCATCGCCCTCGTCATCGGCAGCGAGGGCAAAGGGATACGGCGCCTCGTTTCGGAGTCCTGCGATTTTCACCTGCGCATCCCTTTGCCGGGCCCCGTGACCGCTCTGAACGCCGGCGTCAGCGCCGCCGTGGCCCTGGTCGAATGCCTGCGCCAACGCGACGTCAAGGGCCGAGGGAAATCCTGAGGGGAGCCGGGGGCATGAACGAGCGGCTAAACCTGTGTCCGGCGGTGTTGGAGCTTCTGAGGGAAGCGGGGATCCCGCTTGACGACGCGCAAATGGAGAAGCTGGCGGCGCATGTCAGGCAGGTCCGAGAGTGGAACCGGGTGGTCTCGCTGGTATCCAGGAGCGACCTGCAAGAACTCGAGCGACGACATGTGGTGGATTCCCTGAGCCTGGTGGCGTACGTGCGAGAAGCGGCCTCCGGCGGCGGAAGGCTGCTGGACATCGGCAGCGGCGGAGGATTTCCGGCGATTCCCCTCAAGATCGCGCTGCCGGAACTGTCCGTAACGCTCGTCGAGCGGTCCGAGCGGAAGGTGGGGTTCCTGCGCCACGTGGTAGCGGTCCTGGGCCTCGAGGACGTAGAGATTATCTGGGGGGAATTTCCTCGGGACGCGCCCGAGTCGGGGGTGTCGGCGGTGACGGCGCGGGCGGTGGAAAAACCCGGTAAACTGGCCCGGGACTTGGGCTTATGGCTCCCGGAAGGGGCGAATTTCCTGTGTCAATCGGGCGATCCGAGGCCCTTGTTGGAAGGAATGTTCCACGTGGAACATATCCGGGACACCTGGACCGAGGCGGGACTGCGCCGCGGGGAACTGTACCGGGTGCGCAAATGAAGCCCTCGAATGTTCCACGTGGAACATTTCCCGCTGCTTCCGCCTCTAGCCCTTCAATCCCGTTAGCGTAATCCCCTGAATGAACTGGCGCTGAGCCGCGAAGAACAGCACGATCACCGGCAGCGTCATAATCACCGCCGCCGCCATCATCAGCCCGTAGTTGGCCACGTTGACCACCTGCAGCGAGAACAGGCCCAGGCTCAGCGGGTACAGTTCCTGGTCGCTCAGATAGATCAACGGCCCCATGAAGTCGTTCCACGTGGCCATGAACGTGAAAATGGCGATGGTGGCCAGGGCCGGTTTTACCAGGGGCAAAATGATACGGCCGTAGATGCCCAGGTACCCGCAGCCGTCGATCTTCGCGCTGTCCTCCAGATCCTTGGGGATCCCCATCATGAACTGACGTAGAAGAAAGATATAGAAGGCGCTGCCGAAGAAGGACGTCACCCACAGCGGCTTCAGCGTGTTGTACCAGCCCAACTGCTTGAAGATGAGGAACACGGGGATCATGGTGACCTGCGGCGGAATCATGAGGGTCGCCAGGACCAGGACAAACCACAGGTCGCGGCCCGGCCACGTCAACCGGGCAAAGGCGTAGGCCACCAGCGACGACGCCACCACCTGTCCCAGGATGGTCAGAACCACGAGGACCACGCTGTTGCGCACGTACAGCATGAGCGGCACCATGCGCAGAACCTCGCGGTAGTTGAAGCTGTACTTGTTGAAGGCCGCCGCGGGCCGGGGAGCGTATTCGAACCGCAGGGTCAGGCGCATTTGGCCCGGTTCGTTGAAATCGGAGGGGCCCGCTTCCTCGAGTCGGCGCCAGGTCTTCATTTCCACGCCGTCGTCGAGGTGGCTGGCGAACTGCCACGTGATGTCCTGCCACTTGTCGACGCCCAGGTACCCGGCGTCGGCGGCTTCGTACCGCTTTCCGCCCATCTCGAGGGTGCCCCAGATCTCGTGCCAGGACCGGTCGGAATGGTAGCTGACGGTGATCCGTTTGAGGTCTTCCGGCTTCATTTCCACGGGCAGGACGGCCTGGAGGGCGAAATCCTTGTCCTTCTCGAAGCTATACCGGACCTCTTGTGCAGGTCGAACGAGGCCATCGAGCCGGTCCACAAGCTCCGCGTCGCCTTCCACCACCTGCCAGGGCCGGCATTCCCGCGCGGGAAGGGTCTCCACTTGGAGCACGTCCCATCCCTGGAGGGTGATGTCGGACAATGCGAGCTGGCGGTAGACCTGTTCGAAGACGCTTCCGACTCGGGGCGCGTCCACGTGCTGGACGACCCACGCCGTGGCCACGTCTTCGACCTTTCCGAAGAGCTCGTCGGGGGCGCGCCGGAGCAGCCGGCTGAAAACGCCCTCGGTCAGGGCCTCTTCTTCGAGGTAGGGCCGGTAGAAATCGGGCAGTTCGCCGGCCAGAGACCGTATTTTCCGGCTCAGGGCCTCTTTGATGGGCCCTTCGAGCCGATCCCAGTCCTCGGACGCCACCTGGGGCGGCCGGGTCCCGTACTCGTTCTCGCGAAGGGCCACGTAGGGCGAAGTCACCACGCCTTCCGGTATCTGGGGTATCCATCGGGGCGGGAAGATCTCGTCCGGCACCTTGGCGCTGGTGCTGAGCAGCCAGATAAAAGGAATCGAAAACAGCAAAGACCCCGCGACGAGCACGAGGTGAAGTATCGCCCGCCGCGCCTTCTTGCCCAAACGTCGCGCCCCCATCACCCCTCCGACTCGTAATGCACCCACCGCTTCGAAAGGCGCAGCTGAATCACGGTAAGAACCAGAATAATCCCGAAGAGGACCCAGGCCATGGCCGAAGCATAGCCCATCTGCATGTACCGGAAGGCCCGGTTGAACAGTTCGTAGACGTAGAACAGGGTCGAGTCCACGGGTCCGCCCTGGGTCATGATGAAGGCCTGGGTGAAGATCTGGAAGGTGGCGATGAGGCCCATGATGAGGTTGAACAGGATGTAGGGCGACAACATGGGCAGGGTAACACTCCAGAACTGGCGGAACCGGCCTGCCCCGTCGAGCTCCGCCGCCTCGTAGAGGTGCTCCGGAATGCCCTTTAATCCCGCGAGCCAGACGATCATGCTGGCGCCGGCGCCCCAGAGCGTCATGATGATGAGGGCCGGCTTCGACCAGTACTGGTTCTGGAGCCAGCCGGGGCCGGGGATGCCGATGCTCTCGAGGAAGGTGTTGATCAGCCCCTGCTGGGGATTGAATATCCAGATCCAGAGGATGGACGACGCCACGGCGGGCATGATGGCGGGCAGATAGAAGAACGTCCGGTACACCGCCATGCCTTTGACTTCGTAATTGAGCAGAAGGGCGATGCCCAGCCCCACGGCCATGCTCAGCGGCACGGCCAGGGCCATGTACACCGTGTTCCAGAGGGATTTGTAGAAGAGCTTTTCCTGGGTGAACATCTCGACGTAATTCTGCAGGCCCACGAACTTGGGCGGCGAGAACACGTCGTAGTGACAGAAGCTCATGAACAGCGAGAAGAGGATGGGCCCGCCGCTGAACACGATGAACCCGATAAACCACGGCAAGGCGAAGAGATACCCCGCGTAGAACTCGCGCCGGAAGTAGCCCCGGGCCTCCATGCGGCGGTTGAAATGGCGGTACACCAGGATGAACCCCACGACGACGAGGAGAATGTACGTCACCAGCACCGGCGTCCAGCTCAGGACCGGGTAGGGTTCGGGCTTGTAGATGCGGTCCAGCTCCTTCTGAACGTCCGCCGTGGCGGAATCGAGGGCGATTTTCGCATTCTCGTGAGGATCGGGACTGAACCGCTTGTAGATGCCGCTTTGCATGGCCCAGACCTGCTTGTTCCAGAGGATCTGGCCCACGGGGGTCACGGGCCGGTACTTGGCCGTGGGCATGGCTTCTTCCACGAAGACCCGCATCCCCTCTTTGAACTTCTCGTCAATAGACGGGTCGCTGTAGACGTAGTGGTCCATGGCCCACTCGGTGATGTCGCGGCGGGCGCTCATGTTGGGGATGAAGGTGTTGCCCGCGCCCAGCACCATCTGGCGCCGGGCGTCCATGCGGATCTTGTACGCCCGCGCCGAGCCCAGGTACCGGATCAGCTCCCAGGCCTCTTCCGGGTGTTTGCAGCCCTTGGGGATGACGTAGGACCAGCCGCCGGACCAGCCCAGTTGGGGATTCCCCTCCGACGACGGGGCCAGGGCGACGCCGAAGCGCAGGTCCCGGCGCAGGTCCGAAATCCGCTGCAGGTAGCCGTCTCCGTCGATCTTCATGGCCACCTTGCCCGCCAGGAAGGGGTCCACCTCGGCCCCCGTGGCGCCGGCCTCGAAAGCGGTGACGGCCTCCGTCCCGCCCATGAGGTCGTAGAGCCGGGTCATAAAGGCAAGGGCTTCAACGATTTCCGGCGAGTTCAACGTGCAGGTGCGGCCGTCTTCCGACATGAACTTACCGCCGTTGAGCCAGCCGTAGATGTAGAGCCAGGAGTTGCTGTAAGGGGAGTGGGGCGTGAATCCGAGTTGGAGGGGCTTGCCCGAGGCGTCCCAGGCGGTGATGATCTTGATGGCCTCTTCGAGCTGGTCCCAGGTCCGAGGCGGCCCCACGCGGGAGGGGTCGTCGGGATCGACGCACCCCGCGGCGATCAGTTTATCGCTATACTTGTCGAATATATCTTTGTTGTAGTATAAACACCGGACATCGGTGTCGAAAGGCAGCGCGTAGAGCCGGCCGTCGTAGTTCCCCTCGGCCCAGCAGGCCTCGTAGAACTGGTCCGCGTAGAGCGTGAAGGGGTCGTCGGGCCGTTCGCGCTGGTCCCGGTCGATAAAGGGCTGGAGGCACAGGAAGGCGTCTTTGGCGGCCCAGGCGCCCACGGCGAACCGGTCGAAGAAGACCACGTCCGGCGGGTCACCCCCCGCCACGGCGCACAGGAGCCGCTGGGGGTCGTCGGTCTTGTTGATGGACGCCGACTGCCCGGCCACGACGCGGATGCGCCCTCCGTGGAGCCGCTCGAAGTCGCGGAGCATCTCGCCCGCCTGGAGGTCGAGCTCGTTTCCCCAATAGTACAACGTTACCGGTGCTTCCTCGGCGACCGCGCCGCAGTGGAGCGCGGCCCACACGAGGAGGCCCATGCCCATCGTGCGAATCATCGTTGCCTCTTTCCCCGTCTCAGGCCACATCGCCGGAAGAACCATATCACATTTCGCAGGTCCGGTGCGGGTCCCGGCGGAAGGCGAGACCCCTTGCCAACCGGCGTTCCCGTGTGGTTAAATCGGTCTACACACCGGTTTGGAATAGACAAACTCCCCATTCGGTTCAATTAAACATGAGAGAGCGGCGTCTCCGCATCGCGGTCGCGGACGACGAACCCGTGATGCGGCTCTATTTTCAGGAAACACTGCCTGAACTGGGACACGAGGTAATCGCGGCCTCCGAAAACGGCCATGAACTGGTCGAGGCCTGCCGCGCCCACGTTCCCGACCTTGTCGTCAGCGATATCCGTATGCCCCGCATGGACGGTCTCCAGGCGGCCCAGGAAATCAACCGCGAATCCCTCGTGCCCGTCCTGTTCATCAGCGGCTACCACGAGTGGCTTCGGGTGGCCGAGATCGAACGCGACGTGGTCCTCGTCTACCTGGTGAAACCCGTGGGCCCCACGGAGATGAAGCTGGGCATCGAGCTCGTCATGCAGCGGTTCGAACAGTTCCAGGAGCTGCTGCGCCAGGAACCCAACGTCGAAAACGCCCTTCTGGACCGCCAGCAGGTCGAACGGGCCAAGGCCTTCCTCATCCGGTGGAAGGATTTCAACGACCGCCAGGCTTTCGACTACATCCGGCGCCACGCCGGCGAAAACAACCAATCCCTC
>CAYVOE010000101.1:0-13012 GCA_964452795.1 uncultured Nitrospiraceae bacterium | reverse complement strand
GGTTGCTCCTCCGTTCGCCTGTACCCCCACAGGAGCCCGCTCCTCGCAATGACGGGGTGGGGTAGGACCATGACTTCGCGGACAGCGATGGCTGGTTCATGTGAGATTGCCGCGTCGCTCATCCCTGGGCGCCTCGGGATGGTAAGGGTGTGCATGCATTCAAAGGCGCCCCGGCGAGGTTCAGCCCCGGGGGGCCCCTCCTCGCAATGACGGGTGGGGGCAGGCTCACAGCCCCATTGAGCGCAGTCCTCCCAGTCCTACGACGGGTAGGCATGGCTCACGAGCCCATCGAGCGCAGTCCTGTCAGTCCTGTGGCGGGAACGGCCGTCTCACATAAACCCTTCGAGCGCAGTCCTCGTAGTCCTGCGACGGGTGGGGCGGACGTCAATTCCGAAACGGTACCGTCCTATGGTTGGCCTACATCGCTGCGCATGTACCCTCCGGTGCGGCGTCGCGGCGGTCTTGTGCCCCGGGGTCAATCCATGTGGAAGACCTCTTTCATGATGGTCCAGGAATCGCCGGGTTCGGCGGGGACGGGCATCTGGCAGGCATCGGTGAGGGCCCACCATTTCTTGTTGATGGGATACTGTTCGAGGCGCGCCATGTCGGCGGCGTAATCGTCTCCGTGGTACTCGTAGTAGCCGAACAGGAGGTGTTTTCCTTCCTCCACTTCGGCGAGGTAGATGGAGAAGTTGCGGATGTTGCATTCCTTCATGGCCTGGAGCACCTCGGGCCAGGCGTTGCGATGCAGCTCCACGTACTCGTCGATCTTGTCGGGCTTGAGGCCCACCACCATGCCGATCCGTTTGGGCTCGGGCGCGCCCTCGGCGGAGAGGGCGGGGTAGAAGGCCGCGGCGGCGACGACGGCCATCAGCGCGGCGACCGGCCATCCGAACTTGTTCATTCTGCAGGTCTCCTTCGGGTTCGCTCGGGCACGGCCCGAATCGTCAACTGAACAAGAAGTATATGCCGAACATGATGACGGCCAGTATGGCCCAGACCGCCCAGACGCTCCCTCGGGTCCCCGTGCCGGCGGCGTGGCTCTCGCGCAGCGTCGGCAGGCGCTTGTCGGGGGGCGGAGGCGCCGTGGCCAGCGATATGACCACCATGGCGACCACGAACAAGACGAAGAGGTAGAACGAGGTCAGCATGAAATGGGGCCAGAAGTCCTCGTGGGGCCACTTCGTGAGGTTCGCGATTCCGACTCCGACGCAGAGGATGTTGCCGAAGACGAGGACGATCAGAGCGGCCGTGGCGTTGGCCCGGCGCCACAGGACGCCCACGATGAACACGGCGGCGATGGCGGGCGCCAGGTAGGCGATGATGGTCTGCAGCAGGGTGAAGAGGTTGATGTCGCGGAACGAGCCGAGCCCGAGGGCCAGGAGAACGGCCAGGGCGCCGGAGAGGAGGGTGGCGATCTGACCGACCCGGCGAAGCCGGACGTCGGAGGCCTCGGGACGGAACCGCTTGCGGTAGATGTCGAGGGTAACCACCGTGCTCAGTGAGTTGAGGCCCGAGTCGAGGGTGCTGACGAGGGCGGCGATGAGGACGGCCACGACAAGCCCCGTCATGCCCGCAGGCAGGTGGACGGCCACCATGGTCATGTAGGCCTCTTCGGAGTTGGCGAGGTCCGGGTGCAACACGCGGCATATGATCCCCGGCAGGAAGAAGATCAGCGGCGTAACGACCTTGAGGTAGGCCGCAAAGGCTGCGCCGAGCTGGCTTTGGGTGATGCTGCGACCGCCGAGGACCCGCTGGACGATGGTCTGGTCGGTGCACCAGAACCAGATGCCCATGACGGGATAGCCGAGGACGATGGCGTGCCAGGGGTATTCGGGGTCGTCGGCGGGCCGGAACAGTTCCCAGAAGTCGGGCGGCACCGACTCGACGAGGCGGCCGAGGCCCCCCACTTCGTACAGGCCCACGAGGGTGAGGGTTACGGACGCGGCGATGATGAGGATGGACTGGAAGGTGTCGGTGACGATGACGGCGGCGAGGCCGCCCACCACGGTGAAGCTGGTGGCGATGGTGGTGAGGAATACCACGGACAGCCACAGGGGCCAGCCGAAGATCTGTGTCAGCAGCAGCCCTCCGGCGTATAGGGTCCCGCCGAGCCACATCACCATGATCGAAAACACGGCGTAATACGAGAGAAACTCGCGGCACCGCTCGTCGTACCGCAGGGAAAGGAACTCGGGCATGGTGCTGACGCGGGTGCGCAGGTAGTGGGGAACGAAGACGATGGCCAGGAGGAACAGGAACCACCAGGCGAACCACTCGATGTGGCCGCCCACGATGCCGATCTCGTAGGCGATGGCGCACGAGGCGATGAGCATTGAAGGGCTTACGTTGGTGCCGAAGATGGACAGGCCGATGTTGAACCAACCGAACCCCCGGCCGCCCAGGAACAGGTCTTCCCGTGCGCCTTTCCGCCGGCTGACGGCGAACCCGATGGCGAGTACCGCCACGACATAAGCCGCCACCACGGCATAGTCCAGCCCGGTCATATGTGCCTGGATGTCCATCCCATACTCCTCCCGCCGACGTAAGACAAAGGGTAACGTTGCCATGAGGCATCGGGATGGGTCAAGTGCGGAAACCGGCGATGGAGGCGGAATTCCGCGCCCGGAGGCGGAGCCGACCCGCCGAGGCGACATGGGCCTTGAGGCCGGGCGCATACATAGTACGGATCGGGTGCTTTGTTTCCCGGACCTCCGGCCGGCGAAAAATCCTGCGGGATGGGCGGAAGTCCCTGAAAAAGCGGACGGGATCCGTAGTTTTCCCCGAGGCGGATCTCCGGAAGATCCGGGGGAATCCTGAGGCATCCGGCGCATTAAAGTGCTAAATTACTTCCTGAATGACGGGTGTTTTTCAGGCGTTTGGCCGCGAGAGGGACGGTATGAGAGCAGGGTCCAGGCACTTCACGATAGGGGCGGGTGTGTTCGGCTATGTCGTCCTTTGCCTTGTGGGATGCCCGGCGCCCGATACCGGGGTTTCCCCCGGGGTTCAGCTCTGCCTGCAGTGTCACAACGGCGTCGAGGCACCCTATCGACTCGAATTTCCCGTGGGCACGCACAAATTTCTCGAGTGCGAGCGCTGCCACGGCGAGGGCTACCTTCACATTCGCGTGGGCGGGCGAAACGGGCTGCACATCGTCGATCCCTCCGAACTGCCCTTCCACCAGACCTATGCGACCTGCGCGGAGTGCCACGGCCGGCGGGCGGAAGAGTTCGTCGAGAGCGTGCACGCGCAAGCCCAAGCGGCGACGTGCTTTACGTGTCACGACGTCCACACGCCCGAAGAGACCGTGCTACCCATCGCCGACAACACGCTCTGCCTGAGCTGCCACCAACACCTGGGATTCCCGGACGACGAAGCCGTCCAGGCCCACACGCGGCACCCGGTGGATCCGCTGGGCACGGGGGCGAGCCGCTGCACGAGCTGCCACATGCCGCCCCTGCGGCGGACCAATCAGGACGACGGTCCCCACGACCATACCTGGGCCACCATTCCGCCCATTGCCTCGGCGCTGGCGGCGGAAGCGGGGGTTACGCCGGTGCCGCCCAACTCGTGCGCCGGGACCGCGGGCTGTCACGACGGCACCATCCCCACGGCGCCGCTCTTCGACGTCGACAATCCCGACGTGATGCGGGTGATTCAGAACCTCTACGAGGCCTGGTATCTGGACGACAAAGTCGGAAGCGATTGAGGGGCAGGGCCTTGAACGCTCGCGGGCTGTGACCGGCCCGCCGACACGAACGAGGACAACGAGACCACATATGCGGCAGGATGCGGAGATTCCCAGCGTGGAGAGCGCAAATCGAGGCTTGAGGGGGGGCGCGGCGCCCGGCGCGATCCTCCTGCGGATCGCGGTGATGCTGGCGACGGCGGTGGCGGCGACCGTGGCGACGGCCCAGGACCCGCCGTCCGTCGAGGCGCCCGCTCCGGCCGAAGCGGCCCCCGAAGAGGAGCCCCTTCCCGAAGAACCGGAGCTCGAGCCCGTCGACGCGCCCGCGGAAGCCGACGCCGATGCGGACACCCCCGAAGACGTCACGGAAGCGGACGACGCGGAGCGGCCCGCACCGGAGCCTCGCCGCTGGATCAGCGGTAGTTTTGAAGCCGAGTTCGACGGGCTGTGGTCGCGGGAAGGGTCCGACATCGACCTCGATCAGACCCTCCGGCTCCGGGTGGATCCGCCGGCCTATCCGTGGCTCCATTTCCGGGGGGCGCTGTGGCTCCAGGAAGACCTCGACTCCGAGCCCTATTACCGGAGCGCGGTGCGCGACTTCAGCGACATCAAGGACGACGATTTCCGGGCTAACCTCCTGTACCTGTACGCCGAGGTGGACGACCTGTGGGGCGACTCGACGCTGCGGATCGGGCGTCAGCGCATCCTCGAAACCCCCTTGTACCTCCTGATGGACGGTCTCCATTTCAAGCAGCGCCGGCCGGGGTGGGAATGGTACGTCTTCGCCGGGGCTCGGGGGTCGATCTACTTCGACACCCACGACGACGAGGTCCTCGGCGGCGGCGTGGCCTGGCAGGTATCGCCCAAGACCCGCATCGCGCTGGACGGCTTCTACGGCGACGAGGAGCGAGACGACGACATCAAGGTATGGCCGGTTTACCGGTGGTTCGGGCTCAACTACCCGCGGCGGGTCCACGGCGAGATCAACAACGACTACTTCTCGCTGAGCCTGTGGCATTGGTTTTCGCCGGAGCTCAATTTCTTCGGCCGGTTCGGCATCCAGGACGGCGAGGCGGAGGACCTGGTGCTGAGCCTGAACGGCTCGGCGCCGTCGCTCGACGTGTCCTACGAGATCACCTACCGCGGGCAATTGAACGACAACAAGGACCAGATCAACGCGCTGACGTCGTTCTACCGGATCCTGGGGGAACTCGAGCGGTACGACGACGTGCTTCTGGCCGTGCACAAGCCGCTCAACGAGGTCTTTACGCTGTCGGTCGAAGCCCAGTTCCACAACTCCCGGGCCGGCGGCAACGACACCTGGGCCAACCGCGACTTCCAGCGCTACGGCGTCATGGTGTCGGCCGACGACCTGTGGCCCACGGTGGACGCGGCCATCGGGCTCGAATACTGGGACGTGGACGAGGGCGAGGGCACCTGGGCCGTTACGGGCGAAGTCAGCAAGGAATGGGAGCGCATCGAGCTGACCCTGGGCGCCGACTACGAGCGCTGGGAGGACCGGATGGTCGAATACAACCCCTGGATGTGGGTGTACGACCGGTTCCGCACGCGCTTCATTCCGGGGCAATACGCCCGGTTCAGCCCGGCGGTGTTCATTTTCGACACCTACAGCGTCGAGACGCACGAAGACATTTATTCGATTTACTCGAAGCTGCGGTACGAGCTGACCGAGGATCAGGACCTGTCGCTCAAGGTGACCTTCGAGGAAGACGACGGACCCGAGTCGCCCTACTGGCGGGTGCAGGCCGGCTACACGATCAATTTCTGATTTCAAGGCGGACAGGAGATCCGGGAGACCCATAGGATGGTGCAGCGATCGGTGAAGTTCTGGGGGGTGGCCTGCGCGCTGGCGGCGGCGATCAGCGTGCTGAGCGGCGCGTGCGTGGCGTACAAGAACGGCGCGGCCGCCCCTCCCAAGGAGGATCGCGGGATCAGGTTCAGCCACGAGCTTCACACCGAGCAGGGCCTCGGCTGCACGGACTGCCACGAGGTCGAGAACCGCCACGCCTCGCTTCCCGGCCACGACGTTTGCAGCGTGTGCCACGAGATCGACATGGACGAGCCGGAGGAGGCGGCCTGCGCCTTCTGTCACAGCCTGCCCGGCCTCGAGGTGCGCGTCCGCGAGGCTCGACTCGATGACGAGGTCCGATTCTCGCACGAGACGCACCAGGAGGCGGCCATCGACTGCTCCGTGTGCCATCCGAATCCCGACACCTCGAGCCTGCCGACCACGAATTTGAAACCCTTCTGCATGGACTGCCACGGCGAGACGTCGCCGGCGTTGAACGAGTGCACCGTGTGCCACACCGAGGTTACGCGGGACACGATCCCGAAGTTCCGCGGCGAGACCCGGATCCAGCACGACGCGCCGGTGGTGTGGGAGAACATTCACGGCCGCGAATCGCGGATCGACCCGGCCTACTGCGCCCTGTGCCACGATTCGCAGACGAGCTGCGACGACTGCCACCAGAAGAATCCGCCCCAGAGCCATACGGCGGCCTTCCGGCGCCATACCCACGGGCTCCAGGCCACCTGGGACCGCCAGAGCTGTGCCGCGTGCCACGAGGAAGATTCGTGTCGCAAGTGCCATGAGAACACGGCGCCGCGGTCGCATCGCGGCGGCTGGGGCGGCATCACGAACACCCATTGCATCGAGTGCCACTATCCGCCGGAGAAATCGAACTGCACCGTGTGTCATGAGGAGATCGAGCACAAGTCGGCCATGCCGTCGCCCCACGACTTCGGGCTGTTCCCGGCGCGGTGCGGCATCTGCCATCCGGGAGGGAACCCCTACCGGGCGCCGCACCTGATGAACTCGACGGTGCGCTGCGCGGTCTGCCATTAAGGTATGGGTGGGCGTACTATGGATTTTGGAGATATGCACGTTCCGGCTCCGGGCCGGGCGAGCGGCCGTCGCGAATCGCGCGCATGCGGGGTGGCGCGGGAGGCGGACCGCGGACTCTCCCGGGGGAAGGACTCATCCTCGGATCCCGGCGGGCCCCGCCGCCGGCCGGGATCCCATACGACGTTCAATGGCCTCGACGTAAGAGGCTCTGGTGTCAGGTTCGAACAAGGAGGGACAACATGCATCGAAGATTGACACTCGCGGTCATGGCGGTCGCCGCCCTGGCCCTTGCGGCGACTCCGGCCTTCGCCCAGCAGGGCGAGTATGCCGGGACGGCCTCATGCAAGATGTGCCACAACAAGCCGGCCGAGGGCGCCCAGTGGAATCAGTGGCACGGCACCCAGCACGCCAAGGCATTCGAGACGCTCAAGACCGACGCCGCCAAGCAGGTGGCCGAGAAGGAGGGCATCAAGGAGAATCCCTGGGAAGCCGCGAGCTGCCTGAAGTGCCACGTCACCGGCTATGACGAGGCCAAGAAGGCCGCGCCGGCCAAGATCAAGATGGAAGAAGGGGTCGGCTGCGAGACGTGCCACGGCCCCGGCGGCGCCCACGTGGATGCGGCCAAGAAGGCGATGCTGAAAAAGAACGAGCCTTTCGACGCCGCCGCCACCATCAACACCGAGCCCACGGCCGAGGTGTGCACGACCTGCCACAACCCGGATAACCCGACGTGGAAAGAAGATCGCTACACCACCAAGGACGGCAAGAAGGTGGGCTTCGACTTCGAGCAGGCCTACGAGAAGATCTCCCACGTGAATCCGAAGAAGGCCGAGGCCGACAAGCAGTAGCGTCTTGCGTTGCAGGAAACCGTGGCCCCGGCCTGTCCGGCTGGGGCCACATTCAATGCCCTCGGTCTCCGAGGGCGGAGGGACCCTCTCCTTCATCCGGAGAGATGGGGGCGCGGTGAATCAATCGTTGTCGACACAGCACCGGGCGCGGGCCGCGCGTCGTGCCGTGCCGTTTCGTTCCCGAAGCGGTTGGACGGGAAGGCTGCCGCGTCTCGCGCTGCTCCTCGTGTTCGGCCTGGGCCTGGCGCCGGCGACGGCCTTTGCCGAGGTCGCGGCCCCGTGGAGCCCGGAGACGGTGCGCATCTTCGCCCGCATCGCCGTCCAGGACGGCGGCCGCGTGATGCCGCTCAACACCTACGCCCGGTACACCCTGCTCCGATTCAGCGGCCGCACCCGGCTGGAAGACGGGTCCGGAACGCTTTCGGCCGTCGAATGGCTCATGGAGTGCCTGTTCCGGCCGGACCGTGCCCGGGGGCGCAAGTGTTTTCAGATCGACCATCCCGAGATTCTCGATGCGCTGGGCGTGTCTCGGCAGGGTCGGCGGGACCGCTATTCCTATGCGGAACTTGCGCCGGGTCGCGCCAAGCTGGCGGAGCTGGGCCTTCGATTCGCCGAGATTCCGTCGCAGGAACGGACCGCGTTGGAGGGACAGGTCGTCAACCTCGCCCTGAATGTCGAGGCTTTTGAACGCCTGACCCGGGGCCTGGATTTTGCGCGGCGCGACTTCTCGACCGACGGACTCGAACCCCTCTTGTCTCCCGGATACGCGCGGCTGAGCGACTTGCTGGAAAAGGCAGCCATCCTCGGTGCCGTCTATGAGCCGGATACCGCACCGCCGGCCCTCGCGCGATTGCTGCAGGAGATCGACCTGGCCACGCGGTCCGCGGGCGCTCTGGCCCTCATCCCTCCGCCGGGAGCTTCCGCCGACGCCCCGCGCTGGTTGACGCCTCTCGACGTCGTCGGTTGGGCTTTTGAAAAACCCGGCACGGTCAATGCCCAGATCGAACTGGTGTCCGCCCTCGAGGACATGGCGGCACACGCCGACGATCCCGCCGCGTTTCATCGTCACGCGGCCCGGTTCGCGGCGGACGCCCGGCGGCTGGCCGAGTCCCGGGGCGAATACAGCCGTATTCGCGCCGAAGTCTTCTACCACAGCGCCGGGATCTTCGGATGGCCCCTGTTCTATACGTTTGACCGGGCCCTGTATCTGGCGGGGTTCGCGCTGGTGGCATTGCTGTGGCTGAAGCCCGGCAGCAGCCGACTGGCCTGGTTTGCCGGCGGGGTTCTTGCCGTGGCCACGGTGATCCTGGTCGCCGGCATCGCCTTGCGCTGCTACATCCGCGTCCGTCCGCCCGTCACCAATCTCTACGAGACGATCCTCTTCGTGACGGCGACGGCGGTGACGGGGGCCCTGGTGCTCGAATACATCGACCGGCGCCGGGTCGCCTTGTCGCTGGCGGCGGTGCTGGGTGCGCTCGGGCTGTTCGTGGCGCACAAGTACGAGGCCCAGGAGGCCGCCGACACCCTGCCCAGCATGATCGCGGTCCTCGACGCCAATTTCTGGCTGTCCACCCATGTGACGACGGTGACCCTCGGCTACGCCGCGGGGCTTCTGGCGGCCGGGCTCGCCCATGTTTTCGTCTTCGCCAAGCTTCTCGGCGTCTCCCCGGGAGACAACGACTTCTATGGCCGCATCAGCCGCATGGTCTACGGCGTGATCTGCTTCGGCCTGTTGTTCTCGACCCTCGGCACGGTGCTGGGCGGGATCTGGGCCAACGACAGTTGGGGCCGGTTCTGGGGCTGGGATCCCAAGGAGAACGGCGCGCTGATGATCGTGCTGTGGGAGCTGGCCATGCTCCACGCACGGGCGGGCGGCTACCTGCGGGACTACGGAATGAACCTCGCCGCACTGGTCGGCGGGATGATTGTGGGTTTCTCCTGGTTCGGCACCAATCTGCTGGGAGTGGGGCTCCACAGCTACGGGTTCACCCAGGGCATCCACGGCGGCCTGGTGGCGTTCTACGGCATCGAGACCGTGGTCCTGTTCCTGGGCATCGCCGCGTGGTTGTGGGAGGAGGTTCTGGGCGTTTCCTTTGCGGCGCCGCCGGGCTCGGCTTCGTCCCGGCCGCGGAGTCCGGGTGAGGACGGAATCGCGCTTCAGACGGGCGCGCTGCCCGATCCCGGCACGTCCACGCAACCCTGAGAACCCACAAGAGAAGATATTTGGAAACAGACAGCCCATGACGGACAAGTCACGAAAGGAACGGTAGCGATGGCGGAACGCAAGACGGGTTGGGGCCGTGCGGTAATGACCTTCTTCGGGCTGAACTGGTTGACCCTGTTCGGCTCGAGCCTCACGACGGCGAGCGCCCTGGCCATAATCGCCTTCGTGATTCTGGGCGGCCTGAACGTGGTGGACACCCTCTACGTGGGGATCATGGCTTTCCTGGTGCTCCCGGGCTTTTTCGTGCTGGGCCTGCTCCTGATCCCTCTGGGCGCGTGGTGGCACTACCGCGGACAGCGGAAGCGGGAGGCCGAGCCCGTCGCCGAGGAGCCCGCCTATCCCGTCATTGACTTCAACCGTCCCCATACGCGCCGCATCGCCGCGGTGGTGGGCATTCTGACGTTTGTGAACCTGCTGATCATCTCGACCGTGAGCTACGGCGGCGTGGTGTACATGGAATCGCCGGAGTTTTGCGGCCTTGTCTGCCACCAGGTGATGGAGCCGGAGTACGTGTCGTATACCAACTCGCCCCATGCGCGGGTGGACTGCGTCGAGTGCCACATCGGCCCGGGAGCGCCCTGGTTCGTGCGGTCCAAGCTGTCCGGGGTGGGCCAGGTGTTCGCCGTGGCCTTCGACTCGTACCACAAGCCCATCGCCACGCCCGTGGAGAACCTGCGGCCCTCGCAGGACACCTGCGAACAGTGCCATTGGCCCGAGCGGTTCTCGGGCGACCGGATCCGCGTCCTCACCCGGTTCGCGGAAGACGAGGTCAACACCCGGACCGAGACGGTGCTGTTGATGCACATCGGCGGGGCCAACGCGGACGTCGACGGCATCCACAGCTGGCACATCGACCCCAACAAAGAGACGACCTACTACACCGATCACGAGAAGCGGCTCAGCATCCCCGTGGTGCGCGTCAAAGAGGCCGACGGCACGATTACCGAGTACACCCGCGACGGCGAACCCGCCGACGAGGCGGAACTCGCCAAGATGGAAGCGCGCCGCATGGACTGCATCGACTGCCACAACCGGCCGACCCACATCTTCCAGATGCCCGAGGATGCCCTGGACGATGCCCTGGCCGCGGGGCAAATCGACGCGGAAATCCCCTACATCAAGCGGGCGGCCGCGGAGGCCTTGCGCCAGGCCACCGGCAGCACCGGCGACCTGGAAGCCCTGGCGAAGAACGTCTATGCCTTCTATGAATCGGAGAGCCCCGACGTACTGGCCTCACACAAGGAAGGCATCGACCGCGCCATCGAGACGATGCGGGCCATCTACGAGCGGAACGTTTTCCCCCACATGGAAGTCACCTGGGGCACCTACCGCTCCCATCTGGGCCACGTCGACGCCGATCCTTCGGGGGAATCCACCGAGGTCTACGGCTGTTTCCGGTGCCACGACGATTCGCACATCAGCGTGGGAGGCGATCGCGTCATCAGCCAGGATTGCACCATTTGCCACACCGTCCTCGCCTGGGAAGAGGAGAACCCGGATATCCTGGTCCAGTTGGGCCTGACGGGACGGTAAGGAGGCACAGTCGAGCAGGACACCGACGCGGCTCCGACGGAGGAATGGTCAGAGCCGCTCGATTTGGAACGCCGTCGTCGGAGGCGGGATGGCCTCTCGACGACGGCGAAGGGGACTTCGCGGTTGACTTCCGCCCGGTAAGCTCCGGCGGAGTCCCTCGGGCAAGATTCACCTAACCCCTGTTTCGACGCGCATTTAGAACCGATAGTCCTTCCCGCTTTCCCGCTTGAAGGGGACCCAAAGGTTGCGCCGTGTCCTCACCCGTCGTACGCCCGATCCGCGGCGATTCGGCGGGTTCGCAAAGGGTGGCGCCGGCGTGGTAACATCCCCTATTTCCTTTGGGAGTTTTTTCACCATGAAAGCGGGTTTTGAGGCCCTGGTCCGCGATGCCTTGATGGAAGACGTCGGCCAGGGGGATGTGACTACGAACGCCACCATCGACGTCGATTCCCGGTGCCGTGCGATCCTCACGGCCAAGCAGGACGGCGTGTTGAGCGGCATGCAGCCGTTTCGGGCCGTCTTCGACGTGTTGGAGGCCAACGTGGAGGAGTGGAGTGCCCTGGCGGACGGCAGCACCTTCCGGGCGGGCGATCGGGTGGCCTCCTTCGTCGGCAATACGCGGGAGATCCTGACGGGCGAGCGGGTGGCGCTGAATTTCGTGCAGCGCCTGTCGGGGGTGGCGACGCTCACGGCGGCCTATGTGAAGGCCGTGGAAGGGACAGGCGCCAAGATCTGCGACACCCGCAAGACCACTCCGTTGATGCGGCGGCTGCAGAAGCAGGCGGTGATCCACGGGGGCGGAACCAACCACCGCTATGCCCTGTTCGACGGCGTGTTGATCAAGGAAAACCACATTGTGGGCGCGGGGGGAGTCGCCGAGGCCATCCGCCGGGCGGTGCAGGGCACGCACCACCTGATGCGAATCGAGGTCGAAGTGACGAACCGGGAAGAGCTCGATGAGGCCCTCGCGGCCGGGGCCGACGCGATCCTTTTGGACAACATGTCGGTGGACGAGATGCGCGAGGCGGTGGAAGTGGCGAAGGAAAGGAACGTGATCCTGGAAGCCAGCGGCAACGTTTCGCTCGAGACGGTCCGGGCCATCGCCGAGACGGGAGTCCACGTGATCTCGGTGGGGGCGCTGACACACTCGGCGCCGGCCGTCGATCTGTCGCTCAAGATTACGCATGAGTGAACTGCACCAGCCCACCCCGCTGTATCCGCCGCGGCTCGACACGGCCGTGGTGGGGTCGCGGATCCTCATCTTTGAAGAAGTGGATTCGACGAACAACTATGCGTTGCGGCTGGGGGGCGACGGGACGGTGGTGATCGCGGAGCGGCAGACGGCGGGGCGGGGCCGCCAGGGGCGTTCGTGGCACAGCGCGCCCGGGCTCGGTCTTTGGTTCAGCGTGGCCTTTGCGGGGTACGTGCCGGGACTGACGTTTGCGGCGGCGCTGGCGGTGCGGGAAGCGCTGCGGCCGGCCTGTGAACCGGAATTGAAGTGGCCCAACGATGTCCTCCTGGGCGGAAAGAAGGTCTGCGGCATCCTCACCGAGTTTCGCGAGGATTGCACGGCCCTGGGGATCGGCATCAACGTCCATCACCGGGCGGAGGATTTTTCGGAAGCGGTTCGGGAAGGGGCGACGTCGCTGGAACTGGCCACGGGCCGGCGCTTTCGACGCTCGGAAGTGCTGCAAGGCGTGTTGAACCACCTGGACATGAAGGCTAGAGTATTGCAGGCGGGGGGGTACGAGCGGATCCGCCGGGCCTGGGCCGACGCGTGCAACGTGCGGGGCCGGCAGATCATGTGCGGCGTCACCCTGGGCTTCGTCTCCGAGGTGGACCGCCAGGGCGCG
>CAYVOE010000100.1:0-13027 GCA_964452795.1 uncultured Nitrospiraceae bacterium | reverse complement strand
GTCGGCCACGTCGCGGATGCGCACGGGCGTGCCTTCATGGGCCCGGATGACGATGGCGCCGATCTCGTCCACGGCGGAAACGCGGCCCAGGCCGTGGACCAGCAGCGCCTCGCCCGAGGTCGTGATCTGGCCGCCGCCCACATTGGCGTTGTTGCGCTCCAGCGCCTCGTACACGTCTCCGAGGGTGAGCCCGTAGGCGAGGAGCGATTCCGGCGACACCACCACCTCGTACTGGCGCTCGAAGCCGCCCCAGGTGTTGATCTCCGCCACGCCGGGCACCTTGCGCAGCTCGGGCTTCACCACCCAGTCGTGGAGGATGCGCAGCTCATCCAGGCTGCGGTCGGGATTGGTCGACCGCATCAGGTAGTGAAGCACCTCGCCGAGCCCCGTCGAGATGGGGCCGAGCTGGGGACGGTCGATCCCCTCGGCCAGTTGCACGGTGCCCAGCCGTTCCAGCAGGAACTGGCGCGCGTCGTAGACGTCCGTGTCGTCGGTGAAGGTGGCCACCACCTGCGACAGGCCGTATTTCGAGATAGACCGCACCTCCGCAAGACCGGGCAGCCCCGCCACGGCCAGCTCCACGGGCACGGTGATCTGCTGCTCCACCTCGAGCGGGTTGAGCGCGGCCGCGGTGGTGTTGATCTGGACCTGCACGGGCGTGGTGTCGGGCATGGCGTCGATGGGCAGGCGCAGCAAGGCCAACACCCCCGCCGCCACCACGCCGGCGAACAGGAAAAGCACGGCCGCCCGGTTGCGCAGCGAGGCCTCGACGAGCGACTCCAGCCATCCTCCCGCCCGGGGCTCAGTCATGGGCGCAACCCGCGCCCAGCCGCGCCTTCAACAGCTCCGACTTCAGCGTATAGCTCCGCGCCACCACGAGCTCTTCCCGCGGCGACACGCCCTCCAGGATCTCGACCCGATCGTGGTCTCGACGGCCCAGGGCCACGCCCCGAAGCTCGTAGAGGCCGTCGTCGACCTTGACGAACACGAAGGGCCGGCCCTCCATGCTCTGCACGGCATCGACCGGGACCTCGAGCGCCGAGGGTCCGCCGGGGCCCAGTTCGGCCCGGCCGAGCATGCCCTGCCGCAACACGCCGTTGGGATTGGCAATCACGGCGCGGGCCTTCACGGTGCGGTCCTGCGGGTCCACCTTGGAATCGAGCCACGCCACCTCCGCCTCGAAGGTGAGGCCGGGCAGGGTGTCGAACCGGGCCCGGGCCGTATCGCCCACGGCCACGTCGCCGACGCGGTCCTCCGGAATGGCCAGTTCAAGCCACAGATCCGAGAGGTCGGCCACCACGAAGAGGGGACTTGCCGGCGACACGGCCTCGCCCGGCACCGCGTTCCGCTCGACCACCGTGGCGTCGAAGGGCGCCCGCACGGGCAACTCCGACGCGCCGTCCGTCCCGTTCGCATCGACGCCCAGGTCACGAAGGGCCTGCCGCGCCGCCTCCGTCTCGATGCGCGCCGCCTTCAGCTCGGCCTCGGCCCGGACGTAGTCCTGCTTCGCCGAAATCTGCTTCTCGAACAGCTCTTTCTCGCGGACATAGGTGTCGGCTCGAAGGGCTTCCTCGGCCAGTGCCGACCGATAGGCGGCCCGGGCGCGGGCCACGTCGGGCGCCGTGACCACCGCCAGCACGTCGCCCCGCTTCACCGTGTCGCCCACGTCGGCCCGCACCGTTTTCAGCACGCCCGTCGCGAGGGGCGTCACCTGGGCGAGGCGATTCCCGTTGTAGACGACCCGGGTCAGCACCGTGGTGGGCGGGCCTTCCCGGCCGCCCTGGGCGAATCCCGTCCGAATGCCCGCCGCTTCCGCGTGGCTCGCCGAGGCGAGGCGCATCTTCACGCTCTCGCCCGGCGCGAGGTGCGCCGCCAGCTCGGGATGGCACGGGGCGCACTCCGCCTCGAGCAGGTCGTGCTCGTAGCACATCAGGCCTTCCAAACCCTCGCCCGCGTGGGCATGTTCATCGCCGTGTTCGTGACCCGCGTGCTCGTGCCCGTGATCGGCGTGATCGTGATCCGCGTGCCCGTGATCGGCGACGGCCTCGGGCGTGCGGATCGCCCCGGCGGGAGGATGGGTGTACACCACCGCCGCCAGGACCATCCCCGCCAGGAGCGGGGGCAAGGCCAGCAAGACCGTTCGTTTCCCGTTTTTCTTCATGGCAATTCATCCTCGTCGAGGGGCGGGGGCGATTCCGGCCGGTTCGCAACGGGCCGGCCCACCAGGCCGTATATCTCCGTCGCCGCCGCATGGTATTCCGCCCGCGCCTCGACGTATCGCGTCTGTATTTCGTTGAGCATCAGTTCGGCGTCCAGCACGTCCCGGTAGGGGAGCTTTCCCAGCCGGTGTCCTTCCTGCGTGCGCGCCAGCGTCACTTCGGCCCGGGGCAGGACGACGTCGCGCAGGCGCATCGCCTCGTGCCGGGCCCCTTCCAGAATTTGGTAAGCCGCGTAAAGGGCGGCGCCGGCCTCCGCCTGAACGGCCCGGCGCTCGTCTTCCGCCTTCGCCGCCAGGTGTTCCGCCTCGAGGATGGCGCCTTGATTTCGGTCGAACACCGGCAGCGGCACGGACACCGCGAGGACGAAGGTGGTGTCCAGGTCGTCGTCCCACTCGTCGCGGCCGCGGGTCCAGCCGAAGGCGCCCGTCGAGTCGAGGCTGAAGCCTTTGACGGTGGATTCCTCCAGGAGCCGGAGCCGCACGCCCGCCTCCACCGTGAGGTCGGGCACGGCATCGGCCCGGGCCAGGCGAAGGGCCGCGCGGCGCTGTTCGAACTCCGTGGCCCACCGGGCCAGGTCCGGGTTCCGCTCGAGTTCCGCCTTCAGCTCCTCGTAGGGCGCCGGCTCCGTCACGTCGCCCAGGACGCCCACGGCCCGCTCGAAGCGCGGTTCCGTCTCGCCCCAGGTCGCCGCCAGGGCCGCCCGCGCCGCGTTCAACTCCCGAACCGCGCGGTCCCGATCGAGGGCCACGGAATCCCGCTGCGTCTCCGATCGAAGCAGGGACAGGGGCGATTCGACGCCCGCCTCGACCTCATCGGCCTCGGTCCGGGTCTGCCGCTCCGCCAGGTCCACCGCGGCATCGGCCAGGGTCAGCCGTTCCTGGGCCGCCAGCACGTCCACGAACCGCTGCGCCACTTCCGTGAGCACCGCCACCCGGGCCGCTTCGTAGTCCCACTCGACGAGCTCCCGTTCGCGCTGCGCCAGGTCGATCCGCCGCGCCCGCTTGCCGCCGAGCTCGAAGAGCTGGGCCACGCCGATGGTGAACTCCGACTCGCGGAAACCGCTCGCGATGCCCGACCCTCTCTCGCGGCTCCACTCGAGGGTACCGTCGGAGGCCAGGCCAAGGCCCCGAGACGTGGTCTTCGATCCTTCGGTCAGGCGCACTTCCTCGGCCTCGATCGTCAGCTCGGGATTCGGCCGAAGGCTCGCCTGGAGTTCCCGCGCCTCCGCCGCCCGCACATCCCACGAATAGGTCGCCAATCGGGGATTGCGCATCAGCGCCCGCGCCGCCGCCTCCGCAAGCGTTAGCTCGCCCGTCGTGCTCGTTTCCGGGGGAGCTTCGACCGGCTCCGCGGCGTTCGACAGTACGAGCAGCGCGAAAGGCAGCAATAGGGCGTTGACGAAATCCATGACACAATTCTCCCGATGCGGACGGCTCCCGCCGTCGCCCGTGCGATCGGACGCGGAGCCACACGAAGGCCCTGGCGTCCCCGGAGCCGCGCGGCCCCGACCGGAACGCCGTGGAAATTCTAAATCAGCAGGACGAGCGTGGAAATGGATAGAAGGACGGGATCGGGATAGGGAGGGGACTCGTATACGTGCCGTGCGACACAGGGCAAAGGCCGCTCCGCCGCGCCCGCCGGGAGCAGGCCCGGGAGCAGCGCCGGAGCCGGGGGCGTTTCCAGCCGCCCGGCCGCCGTGGTCGTCGAAATCAAAGGCAGGTCTATGCAGGGCCCGCAGTCCGGGGCCCGGCAGGCGCCGTCGTCAACCCGGGAATCGCCGGGCCACTCCGATTCCTCTCCGCAAGGGCCCGGTTCCACCGCCATGTGTCCGTCGGCGCCCAGGCACAACACCGCACCCTGACCGCCCCCCGCCAGAACGGCGACGGCGAACAAAGCGGTGGCGCTCACTATGCGAGACACGATGTCCATGGCTTGCCTCGGAAAACAACCGAGCGACAATTATACTTCCGACCGGTTCGCGCCACAAAACGGCTGTTGCGGTGCAGGAGGCGCGGGGGAACCCGGGCGAAACCGGCGGATAAAGGCAAGGAATTAGATAGAAGGAGGGGCTCCTGAACGGAAGCTGGGCGCAAACCTGATCTCCGAGCCCCTCCTGAACAGGCGGCCCGAGCCGCCTCTTCCGTTGCCCGGATCCGCCCAAGCAGGACCCGGGGCAATCGCGAATCCGGGCGACTTCCCTGTCTGCGACCGTCAGACTTCCTTGTCTTACGGCTAGTTTATCGGCCGTACCGTCCCCGCCTTGAGAACGCCTTCCGGCCGTCCGGCCGGGTGCCGCGATCCCAACCTTCGGCGCCCGTTGGCTTTTCTTCCTTTCCTTTTGATATCCTATTCCCTTGCCTTTCGTGCGCCGTCCCGCGGCGGAAAGGCAGGGCACACAGGCAGTTCCGACTGATTCGACTCACGACGAGGGGCTTCCGGCCCCGTCCCGCCCGGCCGGCCCGTGAAATACGCGGCCGCGACCGGCGTGTTGGGTGGACAATGAAGGCCGACCCGCGCCGGTTGCGGGCCGGCGATTCCCGCCGGGCTTGCCGGCGAGGGGTTCCCTCGACGAGATGGGTGGAGAGAAATGGAATCGATTACGGCTGGATTCGATGCGCCTCCCGCCGGGCGCGCCCCCGTTGACCCCCCGCGTCCCTGGCTGCGGCGGTTCACCAAACTCCTCGTGGCCTCCACGCTGATCCTCATCTTCATCGGCGGACTCGTGACGAGCCACGGCGCGGGCCTTTCGGTCCCCGACTGGCCCACGACCTACGGCGAAAACATGTTCACCTATCCCATCTCAAAATGGACCGGCGGCATCTTCTACGAGCACGGCCACCGGCTCTTCGCCTCCTACGTGGGATTCCTCATGCTGATCCTGGCGCCGTGGCTGTTCTTCGCCGACAAGCGCACCTGGGTGCGCGTCCTCGGCGTTGCGGGGCTGATCCTGGTGGTGGCCCAGGGCGTCCTGGGCGGGGTGTCCGTCCTCATGCGCCTGAGCTGGCAGTCGCCCATGCCCGTGTGGTTCGGCACCCTGGTGTTCCACGCCGTCCTTGCCCAGAGTTTCCTGGTCCTCAACGTGATCCTGGCCTACGCGGTGTCCCGGGAACGCCGGAGCCGCCTCGAGACGGAGGAGGCCCTCGTCGACCCCGGACTTCGGCGCATGGCCTTCTTCCTCTTCGGCCTCATCTTCGCCCAGTTGATCATCGCCGCGTCGGTGCGCCACCTGGGCGCCGGCATCGCCCTCCTCGACTTCCCCACGTCCGCGGGCTACATCATCCCGCCCTTCAACGAGGAGATGGTCGAGCGGGCCAACGCCATGCGCATGGCCTACGCGGCCGAGTCCGGCATCGAGTTCGCGCCCATCACCCTGCCCCAGATCGTCATTCACTTCGTGCACCGGCTCGTGGCCTTCATCATCGTGGGCGCCGTGGCCGTGCTGGCCGTGCGGGCGAAGCGCCGCCACCCCGAAAGCCGCCTCGTCATGCGGAGCGTGTGGCTCCTGGTGGGGCTCGTGGCGGTTCAGTTCACCCTCGGCATCCTGACCGTGCTCAGCGTGAAAGAGCCCACCCTGACCAGCCTGCACGTGGTCACGGGGGCGGCGACCCTGGCCGCGTCCGCCCTCCTGATCCTTCGTATCCTACCGGTGGGAACGCCGGCCGCCGAGCCGGCCCCGTCCGCCGCGCCCTTGAAAGCCGCAACCGCATCATGAAAACGCTCGCTTTGACCGTCCGGGCCCTGCCCGTGGCGCCGTATTTCGAACTGGCCAAGCCCCGCATCGTCGCCCTCGTGCTGGTGTCCGCCCTCATCGGATTCTTCCTGGGCAACTCCGGCGGCGCCTCGCTCGGGCTTCTGCTCTACACCCTGATCGGCACGGCCGCGGTGGCGGGGGGCGCCGGCGCGCTCAACCACTACCTCGAGCGGGAGATCGACACCCGCATGGACCGCACCCGGCACCGGCCCATCCCGTCCGGCGCCGTGTCGCCCCACGACGCCCTGGCCTACGGGCTGGCGCTGGTCCTGGGCGGCGTGGTCCTCCTGGCGTGGCAGGTCAACCTGCTCACGGCCTTCCTGGGCCTGCTCACGGCTTTCCTCTACGTCCTGGTGTACACCCCCATGAAGCGGGTCTCCTGGCTCAACACGGTCATCGGCGCCGTTCCCGGCGCCATCCCGCCCATGGGCGGATGGGCCGCCGCCACGGGCCACCTCGACGCCGGCGCCTGGGCCCTCTTCGCCATCCTCTTCGTATGGCAGCATCCCCATTTCTACGCCATCGCCTGGATGTTCAAGGAAGACTACCGGAAGGGCGGTCTCAAGATGCTCCCCGTCGTCGAGCCCGACGGCCGCAGCACCTTCCGCCAGATTGTCATGTTTTCTCTCGCCCTGATTCCCGTGTCTTTGCTCCCCACTGTAATCGGTCTGTCGGGCTGGGTATACTTCGCCGGCGCCCTGATTCTGGGCGTCTGGATGCTGTCCAAAGGCCTGACCCTGGCGTCCACGGGCACCGTGGCCGACGCCCGCCGGGTGCTCAAGGCCACGGTCGTCTATCTGCCCCTGCTGCTGGGCCTCATCGTGGTAGACCACGGCCTGTTTTAAGGCGTCGGCGTACGAAAGTGATTCGGAAATGAAATCGAGGCGTATCGCCCTGGTGGGCTTCATCTCCGCGGCCTGCGTGGTCCTGGGCATGCTGCCGGTCCTCTCGGGCCGGGCGCGGCAGGCCTCCCACGAGGCCTCGCTGCCCGTGCTGTTCACCGTCCCGGACTTCGAATTCACCGATACCACGGGCGAACCCCTCACCCGGGAAGACCTGGACGACAAGGTCTGGGTGGCCGACTTCTTCTTCTCGACCTGCACCGGCCCCTGCCCCCTCATGACGGGGCAGATGAGCACCCTCCACGAGCGGTTCAAAGACGACGACCGCGTCCGCATGGTGTCCATCTCCGTCGATCCCGAGAACGACACGCCCGAGGTCCTGCGCCGCTACGCGGAGAATTTCGGAGCCGACACGTCGCGCTGGCATTTCCTCACCGGGCCCATCGAAGCGGTCAACGCCCTCGGCCGGGAAGGATTTAAGCTGGCCACCGGCGACCAGCCCCTGATGCACGACGCCCGATTCGTCCTCGTCGACAGCCGCGGGCGGGTTCGCGGCTACTACTCGGGCACCGACCCCGACGAGGTCCGGCAACTCGCCGACGACCTGGCCCTCCTGCTGGAAGGGACGGAATCGTGACGGTCCCGCTCCTGCCCACGCTCAACGCCGGACTCAACGCCACCGCCGCCGTCTTCCTTATCCTCGGGTACCGCGCCATCAAGGGTTCCCGACGGGACGCTCGACTCCACCAAAGGATGATGATGGGGGCCCTGATCGCGTCGGCGGCCTTTCTGACCTGTTACATCTACTACCACGCCACGTCGCCCGGCATCACCCGTTTCGAGGCCGAAGGGCTGTGGCGTCCGCTCTACTTCACCATTCTGCTCACACACACCGTGCTGGCCGCGGCCATCGTGCCCTTCGTCATCGCCGCCGTGTGGTTCGCCTTCCGACAGCAGTTTGTCCGCCACACCCGCATCACCCGCCGGCTGTGGCCGGTATGGATCTACGTCTCCGTCACCGGTGTCCTCATCTACCTGCTTCTCTACGTTTACCCGGGGGAATGGTCGCGCGAGATAGCTGCGTTCTAGCCGAAAAACCCGGCGCTATGGCGCAAGTTTTCGAGATAATCAGCCGAAATTGCCTGGTAGATCGCTTGACAGCGGAGGGACCTCCTGCTAGTCTGTTGCGCGGGTCAGGGTCCAAATCATGGAGGATAAGCGGAAGGATGAACCCCCGACGCGACCCCCGGACGCGGGCGCGAACGTCCCTTTTTCCGCCTGTCGGTTCGGGCAGGGCGACCCCGTCCGTCGCAACGCGCTTCCCCGAAAATCCACCCCCTTTCACGGGCTCGCCGTGTGCATGAGGTCCGGAAGGGGGATCGGTTCCCGGCTCCGCGGGAGGTTTCGGGCCGATCACAGGCGACGGGGTCTGAATTGGATCGCTCGGGGAATTGTAGGGCAATCTTGCGGGATTTGCGGCCTAAACGGTTCTTGCGCTAATAGGGCTTCCCTGGTAAACTCTTGACGAAAAAAGCCCCGTCCCGGGGCCTTTCGCCACGGACGTCTCGCGGGCCAGGGCAATGCAACCGCACAGCGAGGGGGAAGTCGCTGGATGCCGCAAAAGTGGAATGTGTAGTATCGCGTGGGGGCTAAGGCCGCTATATTTTGTGGTTTTATCGATTGACATACCACGTGTAGTTGTATTATAAGCTGATTTGGGTTTCGGGCAAGAGTCCTATCGAGGCTGCCTGGAAGCATAGTGGAGAAGGGAGTCCCATGGGCAAGCAATTACGACGCTTCCTGCGTGTAACCGCTATAGGATTGGTGGCGGCAGGGATAGGCTGCACGACCACCGGCCGCGAGGGGGTGGACCCGTCAACACAAGGCGCCACCGCCGACCGAGACGAGGCCGGTGAACAAACGGCGGATTCCCTGGACCAGCCCCGGCTCGCCACCGACCTCCTGCAGGAGGCCGAGCAGGAATTCCGGACCGCGAACGCGGCCCAGGAACGGGGGGATTACGAGGCGGCGCTCCGCCATTACAACAAGATGCTCGAGCTGCTGGTGGAAGCGGACCTGGACCCCAGCATCTTCTACAATCTGCGCACGGAGTTTGAACGCATCCTGGGGGGACCGCAAGAGCAGGCGCGCCTCTTTCCCGAAAGCCCCGCGCCCGATAGGTGGACCGCCGCCTTAGGGGAGTCGACGGGGCCGTCTCTGGACTTTCCCCAGGAATTGCGGGAGCGGGTCGAGATCGAGATTCGGGAGATTCAGGAGCTCTATCCGCGCAGCTTCCAGTACGGCCTGAACCGCAGCGCCAAGTACATGCCGTACATCCAGGAAGAGTTCCGTAAGGCGGGCCTGCCCGAAGACCTGGCCTGGCTGGCCATGGTGGAAAGCCAGTTTACGCCCAAGATCGTATCTCCCGCCGGCGCGGGCGGCATGTGGCAGTTCATGCGGGCCGCGGCGGGCCGGTTCGGCCTTCGCGTCGACAGCTACGTCGACGAGCGCTATAACTGGGAGAAGGCGACCCACGCGGCCATCGCCTATCTCACCGAACTCCACCGGCGATTCGACGGCAACTGGCCCCTGGCGGTCTCGGCCTACAACATGGGCGAAGGCGGAATGGAGCGCTGCGTGGCCATGAACGGGGGCGAGACGGACCTGATCCGCCTCCTCGAGCAGCCGCCCGCCTCCAACGTCATGAAGAACGAGACCAAGAAGTTCTATCCCAAGCTGCTGGCCTCCATCGAGGTGGCCAAGAATGCCGAGAAATACGGGTTCCGGTACGAGCCCCAGGCGCCCGACATCACCACGCGGGTGCCCGTGCGCGGCTCCTACTCGTTGGCGGCCCTCGACTCGGCCTGCGGGCTTCCCGAAGGGACCCTGCGCCGGCTGAACCCCGACCTCATCCGGGGGGTGACCCCGCCGACGGGCGTGCACATGGTCGCCATCCCCGTCGAAGCGCAGGATCGGTTCCAACTGGCCCTCGCCAACGTTCCGACCGACAAGAAGGCCACCGTTTCGTCGCGGGCGACGAGCGACTCCAAGTCGTCTTCGTCGAGCCGTTCGGCCAAGTCCTCCGGCGGCGCCAGCCACACGGTGCGCCGGGGCGAGACCCTGTCCTCCATCGCCCGGCACTACGGCGTCGAGGTAAAAGACCTGATGGAGGCCAACAACCTCAAGTCCTCGAGGCACCTCCTGGCCGGCAAGCGCCTCACCATTCCCGGCGCCGCCACGGCCAAGGCCCCCGCGCCCGAAAAGCCTGTGGTCCTCGCCAAGCGCGACGATTCTTCGTCCCCGGCGCCGGCGTCCTCCGCCGCCCTGCGCAGCTACACGGTCAAGCGCGGCGACACCCTCTCCCAGATTGCCAAGCGCGAAGGCTGCACGGTGGACCAGTTGCTCCAGTGGAACGACATCCGGAGCCCCCGCAGCCTCCGGGCCGGCGAGACCCTCCGCATCGGCACCGGCTCGTCCGGGTCCAGCGCTGCCGCCGCACCGAAGGACGACAAGGTCATTCACGTGGTGAAGGCGGGCGAATATCCGGCCAAGATCGCCGGCCAATACGGCGTCAAGGTCGACGACCTGATGAAGTGGAACAGCCTCGACAAGAACAGCGCCATTCGGCCCGGCCAGAAGCTCACGGTCCACGGCGCCTCGGCGAAGGCTCCGGCGTCTTCTCAATCCAAGGCCCCGGCCGCGCCCCAGCCCGTGACCCACGTCGTCGCCAAGGGCGAGACCGCCTCCACCATCGCGGCCCGCTACGGCGTCGGCCTCAGCGACTTCCTCAAGTGGAACAACCTCACCGCCAAGTCCACCCTCCGCGTCGGCCAGAAATGCGTCGTCTACCCGGCCAACGGCAAGGGGGCTTCCGGCGGCAAGGCCGCTTCCTCGGCGTCCCGCACCGTCGAACACAAAGTCGTCAAAGGCGAGAGCCCCGCGAGCATCGCCAAGAAGCACGGCGTCTCGGTGAACGACCTCTTCCGCTGGAACGGCTGGAAGAAGGGGCACGTCCTCCAGATCGGCGACAAGGTCGTCATACAGAAATAGGCGTCCCGCTTCCCTCGGTTGGCTACCGGCCGGTCCCTTCGGGGGCCGGCCGTTTTTGAGGCCCTCCGGGCCCTTCCTTTCGCAATTCCGCAAGAGCCGCAGCAGCACGGAAATATTATGGACTCTACTGCGTATTTTGCGGCCGTTTTGTGTTGCAAGTGATTCAGGTCAAAACATTTGCGTTCCCGGCCCCGTCGTGTTACAATGAGGTTGGTCAGCGCCACATGTGGCGTTTCTCCTTCCGCGGAGGCCCTGGAGATCCTCGTCCTGGGCCTCTTATATAACCCGCGGGCCGCTACAAGAGGAAGGCCCAAGGCGGGATGACATATTGGGGCCGAAGCCTGATAAACCGGGCTTCGGCCCACTTTTTTTGTCCGGAGGTTGACCCGGCCTCGCGAAAAGCCGTACCCTCTTCGATGTAAAGCCGCCGTCCGTTCGGGGGCGCGTTCGTGGAATGAAACGCCACCGCCCGTGGCTCGGAATCGAGGAGTCGTTCGCCATGGCCCAGCTCAGTCGTCGCCGTTTTCTGGCCCAGTCCGCCGCCGCCGTTGCCGCGCCGCTTATCCTGCCCACGGGGGTCCTGGCGGCTCCCGGCCGACCCGGGGCGAACGATCGCGTGGTGACGGGCCACATCGGCATCGGCGGCATGGGCCGGGGTCACCTGCAGGCCCTGCGAGGCCAGGCGGGGGCCCTGTGCGACGTGGACCAGAACCACCTGGCCGCGGCGGTCGAGATGGTGGGCCGGAAAATCGACGTCTACGACGATTACCGGCGCATCCTGGACCGGAAAGACATCGACGCGGTGGTGATCGCCGCGCCGGACCACTGGCACGGGGTGATGACGGTCCATGCCTGCGAGGCGGGCAAGGACGTGTACTGCGAGAAGCCCGCGTGCAACACCATTGAAGAGGGCCAGGCCATGTGCCGGGCGGCGGAACGGTACGGCCGGATCATCCAGATCGGCTCGCAGGGGCGGTCGCAGGAATACGGCTACCAGGCCTGCCGCTACATCCGCAACGGGGCCATCGGCCGGGTCAACCGGGTGGAATGCTGGCACTACGAGAACCCCGTGGGAGGCGACCCGAACAAGAACGGGCCCGCGCCCCCCGAGCTGAACTGGGATATGTGGCTGGGGCCGGCCCGCTGGGTGCCCTACAACCCTGACCGGGTCCACTTCAATTTCCGGTGGTTCCTCGAGTTCGGCGGCGGCCAGATCCGCGACCGCGGCGCCCACGTGCTGAGCCTGGTGTCCTGGTTCCTGGGCCTCGACGACACCGGCCCCGTCCGGGTCACGGCCACGGGCGAACCGCCCCACGAGGGCCTGTGGGACTGCCCGCCCACCATGGAAGTCACCTGGGAATTCAAGAACCCCGACCTGACCGTGGTCTGGGCCCAGCCCGGGCACAAGGCCATCGACTATCCCTTTGGCGCCGTGTACCACGGCGACAAGGGTTCCCTGGTGGTGGGCGGCGGCGACGGGGGCGGCACCATTCTGGACGAGACCGTGAAGAACTACGAGCCGCCGGCGGGCGGGGTCGAGGTCTTCCGGAGCCCCGGCCACATGGAGAACTGGTTCGACTGCATCCGCACCCGCGAAAAGCCCATCATGGACATCTGGGCGAGCCACCGCGTGGCGTCGATGTGCATCCTGGGCAACCTGGCCTACCGGCTGGGCCGTCCCCTCGAATGGGATCCCGTCCAGGAGCGGTTCGTGAACGACGAACAGGCCAACCGGCTCCTGAGCAGCCCCGGCCGCGGCCCCTGGCACGTATAGGCCGCACATCGCGGACCTGCGAGGACTGCGCGCGACGGGCCTTTGTGAGATGGCGCTGCCTGCCGTAGAACTACGAGTACTGAGCTCAACCCGCTCATAGCGAAGCCACACCCCGTCATTGATAGGAGCGGGATCCTGTGGGTGTGCAGAGGTGCGGAGAGATAGCCTGTGGTTGCGCTCATGGCTTCGCTGCGTACCCAGGCATAAGCGACGCGGCAATCTCACAGGAGCCAGCCACCCCTGTCCGCGAAGTCATGGTCCTACCACCCCCCGTCATTGCGAGGAGCGGACCCATGGTGCTTGACGGGGCCTGGCGCCATTGAATGCATGCATACCTTTACCGTCCATGCGCGCCCGCGCATGAGCGACGCGGCAATCTCGCATGAGCCAG
>CAYVOE010000099.1:0-13054 GCA_964452795.1 uncultured Nitrospiraceae bacterium | reverse complement strand
GCCGAAGGGCCGAGGCGTTCGTCCGGTAGACGTGCTGCAGGAATATCCTATTCGGAGACTTGCCTCTCGGCGGAGGTCGATCTCGCAACAGGGCTAGCGGCGGACGGTTTGGCCGGGTTCGCCGTTCCAGGCGCCGGCCTGGTTGAAATAGTACCGAAAGCTTTCTCGGCCCCGGACGTCGGTGGGGATGTTGGCGTCGAGGGAGGCGGCTTCGGCGCGGGTGTTTCGCCGTTCGCTCTGGTAGATGCGGTAGGAGTAGTCGATGTATCCCACGTAGCCGCGATCGTCGGCCTGGGCACGGGAGACGGGCTGCGCCTCGATGGGATAGAAATTCTCGTAGACCTTCACTTCCTTGTAATACTTGCCCGTGAGCCCTTCGCCTTCCTCGAACTTCACTTCGCCGTCGCGATTCGCGATGTTGAGGCGCTTCAGTTCGGTCTGGCCCACCTGTGCCAGGCGATCCTCGACTCGGTCGGTCCCCGTAACGTAGCCCTCCGGCTTCTCCTTGAGCCCGAAGTCGACCATCACCTTGTTGACGACGCCGCCCGGCGTGCTTTCGCAGGAACACAGGAAGAAGAGGCAGGCTGCTGCCGCGGTGACCTTTCTCACGGGTGCGATTCCTTTCGTATGCCCAGCAGGTGGGCGGCGGTCCGCCCGAATATGTGATCCCGGTCGTCTTCGGAGAAGCCTCGGCGGTCCAGGGCCTCGCGCATGCCCTCGTAGGCTTGGGCGAGTCCCACATCGGGATAGTCCGAGCCGTAGAGGCACCGGTCGGGCCCGATGCGTCGAATGGCGTAGAACACGTCGTCTTCGACGTGGCTGTTCCGGTAGACCGAGTACGTCAACGACAAGTCGAGGAAGATGTTATACGAGGTTCGGGCGACGATCAATGCCTCGAGCACGCGGATCCCGCCCAGGTGGGCAATGATGATGCGTGCGGCGGGCACCGCCTCGGCGAGGGCGGCGATGAGTTCGAGGGTGTTGTCCCGCAGCGCTCCTTTCCCGTACGGGAACGAATCAATGAGCACCGGCAGCTCGAGGGCCGCCGCCCGTTCGACCAGGGTCCGGAGCACCGGGAGATCGTCGAATCCCACGCCCTGACGGCGGGGGTGGAGTTTCAGTCCCACGATGGACCGCTCCGCCGCCAGGCGTTCAAAATCCGCCACGGCCCGAAACCCGCGCCGCGGGTCCACCGACCCGTAGCACACGACACGGCCCGGCCGTTTCGCCGCGACCGAGAACACGAACTCCGTTGGGATGAGCGGTTCGATGGGCAGCAGCACGGCCACATCCACGGGCGACGCGTCCAGGGCGGCGAAGAAGGCCTCCTCCGAGGCGTTCTGGCGTGCGCCCAGGCCATCCGCGGCGGGCGCCACGTGGACGTGCGAGTCAATGATCATGGGTGACAGCGGCTTCCGCATGCTCGTAGATGTCGGAGATCACGTAGAGGGGGTGCTGACGCACTTCGCCGTAGATGCGGCCCACGTATTCTCCCAGGACGCCCAGTCCGAAGAGGATGGCGCAGCCCAGGACCACCAGAATGAAGGTGAGAAACACCGGCTCGGCGGCGGTCCAACCCGCACTGAAGACCAGGTAAATCGATCGAAGGAGGAGAAGCGCCGCCACGACGGAGAAGCCCAGGGCGGTCCAGGTCACCAGTTGCAGGGGGCGGACCGACCAGCTCGTGATGAGGTTCAGCACGATGCGCACCAATTGCAGCACGCTGTAGTGCGAACGACCGTGGCGCCGGTCCCGCCGCGTGACGGGCACCCAGGCGTAGCGTCCGTAGGCCAGCCACGCGAAGAGTCCGCTGAGGTAGCGCGAGTGGTCGGAAAACCGGTTGACGCGCTGGACCAGGCGCTCGTCGAGGGCCAGGAATCCGCTGGCGCTGTCGGGAATCTCGAAGCCGGTCATTTTGCAGATCAGGTAGTTCGCGACGCGGGTGCCGATGCGCCGGTAGAGGGGTCCCCGGACCTCCTGGCGCTTGCCGTAGACGATGTCGTAGCCCTCGCGCAGCTTCGCCAGGAGCGCCGGGATGTGCTCGGCCGGCGTCTGAAGGTCGGCGTCCATGATGATGACGGCCCGGCCGCGGACGTGGCGCAGCGCCGCCGTATTGGCCATCTGCTGACCGAAGTTGCGGGCGAAATGGATGACCCGGACCCGCGGATCCTCGTCGACGAAACGGCGCAGGATGGCGGGAGATTCGTCTCGGCTGCCGTCGTCTACGAACAGCACCTCGAACCGTTCGCCCGTGGCCTCGAGCACCGGCCATAGCTCCGCGCGAAGCTCCTCGAGGCTGGCGGCCTCGTTGTACACGGGGATGACGACCGACAAATCGGTCTCGTAGTGATTCGCCTCATTGCCCATGCCGGCCAGTATACCATCGGCTCCTTCCGCGTCCGAAACACCGGCCGCTCAAGGCCGTCGCGGCGGGTCTAGATGGACGGCGGAGTGGGGGCGGGGTCGGCCCGTTCGGTGATGAGCAGGCGCGTGCCCTCGGCGATCCGGTCGTAGGCGACGATGACGTCGTCGTTGCGCAGCCGGATGCAGCCGTGAGAAGAGGGCGTGCCGATCCGCTCCTCGTCGTTGGTGCCGTGGACGTAGATGTACCGCGCGTAGCTGTCCACGTTGCCGCCCTTGTTCTTGCCGGGCTCGAGTCCGTCGAGGAAGAGGACGCGCGTCAGCACCAGGTCCTCCTTCGTGGACTGGCCGGGCTTCCAAATCTCGCCGGTCGGCCGGCCGCCGCGGAACACCTGCCCCCAGGGGGCGTCGGCGCCGGTCTTGCGCTTGATGGCGTGCCAGCCCAGGGGCGTCTGGTAACTGCCGGCGACGTTGCCGGTGCCTTTGGCGGCGGTGGCGCAGGGCACCTCCCACAGCACCTCGCCGGAGCGAACCAACCGGAACATCTGCTCTTCCACGGACACCCACACGCCCTCGGCGTCGCCCACGTATTCGGACCAGCCGTTTTCAAGGAGATACCGCCAGTCTTCCTCCGCGAGAGGACCCGGGGTTCCCGGAACGCGCGCGGGAGGAACACCTTCAATGGAATCTTCGGGCGATACCGGGGCGGGCATATCGACGGCGACCTCCGGGGCAGGTTCGGCGGGGCCGGGCTGAGGCGCGTGGGCCCGGCGGTCCGACACGCACCGCACCAGGGCGACCACCATGACCACCAGGACCACGATCAGGGCGCCCGCCACAATTCGCAGTTTCGGATCCTTCCGTAGATCGATGTTCATCTCTTCTCCCCCCTCCTGAGGTGCGATATGTTAACACGGGCGCAACGGGTTTGCATCCCGAAGAGCGGACCCGTCGACCGTGGTTCGACATCGATGCCCTCCCGACGGATTGCTTCGCCCGGCGGGTTGGGATAAGATCGCGCGAACTCTGTTCGTCAACGCCTGAGGAAGGAAATCGTGCGTATGGATCAGCAGCGGTGCCACGAGTTGCTCGCCCGTTTCGACAAGGCTCGTGTGATGGTGGTGGGCGATATCTACCTGGATGAGAACGTCTTCGGAACGGTGACGGGCATCAGCCTCGAGGCCCCCATCCCGGTCTACGAAGTCCAGGAGCGCCGCCACAATCCCGGCGCGGCCGGCAACGCGGCCTGCAACATCGCCGCCCTCGGCGCTCGGACCTACATGGTGGGCGTGGTCGGCGACGATTTGAACAGCGAGATCGTCCGCCGCGAGTTCCACGCGCGCGGCGTGAATACGGACTACCTGGTGACGGATCCCAAGGCGCCCACGAACACCTACGGCAAGCTCCGGGCCGGAACCTTCAACGCCCCGGCCCAGGAAATCCTGCGCACCGACACGCCCCGTCCGACCTTCCTCCGGCGCGAGATCGAAGACGAATTGATCCGGAATATGCGGCGGCTTGCGCCGGAGGTCGACTGCATCGTGGCGGTGGACCAGGTGTCGGCGGTCTGCACGCAGCGGGTCCTGGCGGAAATCGTCGAGCTGGCCGAACGACACAACCTCGTCACGGTGGGCGATTCGCGCGAGCGGGCGGGCGAGCTTAGGGGATTCCACGTGGTCGTGCCCAACGACCGAGAGGCCGGCAAGGGCGTGGGGATCGAGGTGACCAACACCGCTACCCTGCGCGAGGCGGGCCAGGCCCTGCTCAAGATCGCCCGGAACGCCCTCGTCACCCGCGGACCCCACGGCATCACGCTCTTTGCAGAAGACGGCGAGATCACCGATGTGCCCATCACCCCGCGCAACGTGGTCGACGTGACCGGCGCCGGCGACACCGTGACGGCGGCCGTGGCGGTGACGCTGGTCAGCGGCGGCACCCTCCACGATGCGGCGGTCATCGGGAACGCGGCCGCGGGCATCGCCGTGGAGAAGCCCGGCGTGGTGACCGTGTCGCGCGAAGAACTCGAGAAGGACCTCATGGGCGGCGGAGGCCCGAGCAAGCTGCGCAAGGTCGAGCAGTTGGTGGCGCTGACGGAGCAGTTGCGCCAGCGGGGCCGCACCCTCGTGTGGACCAACGGCTGCTTCGATCTGCTTCACGTGGGCCACATCACCTACCTGCTGCGGGCAGCCCAGGAGGGCGACATCCTCATCGTCGGGCTCAACAGCGATGCCTCGGTGCAGTCCAACAAAGGCCCGGACCGGCCGGTGAACAACGAACTGCACCGGGCCCAGGTGTTGTCGGCCCTCGAGTGCGTGGATTACGTGTGCATTTTTGATGAACCGAGCCCGCTCGGCATCATCGAGCGGTTGAAGCCGGACGTCTACGCCAAGGGCGGCGACTACACCATCGACACCATCAACCCGGACGAGCGCCGGGCGGTCGAGGGTTACGGCGGCCGCATCGCCATCATCCCCGGCGTGGAGGGTCAGTCCACGACCGCCATTATCGGCAAGATCGCCCAGGAGAATGCCCGACCCAAGTAGCCCTCGGCTCGAGCCTTGCGCGCTTCCGCAGGGGGCGTCACTCCGAGTCGGACGCGGCGATGCCCAGTTCCGCGGCGAGGACCTTGGCGCACACGGCGTGCAACCGAGGCTTGGGGTGTCCGTCCGCATAGACGCGGGGGCGGGGGAAATCGCTGAAGAGGTGGCCGTACTTCGCGGGTGAAGCGCCGTCGGATTCGAGCAGTTCGCGGAGATCGATGCACTCGACGTCGTACCGAGCCAGGTGCGCCTTAAGTTGGTCGCGAAACCTGGCCGTGGGGTAGAGAACCACGACGAACCGGCTGTCGGGATACCGCGTGAGGCATTTTCGCCTGGTCTCGGCGATGATGTGCGCCGTCAGATCGAAATGCTTTTCTCGGAAGCGCCGCGGAAACGACACGTTGAAGTAGCGAACGATTCCCGATTTGGCCAGGATGCGGTAGACCCGCGCGAGGAGGGGGTGCGCCTTATCGAACCGGCCCATGTTGACGAGACGGCCGGAATCGTCGAACCGCAGCATGGGATGGTTGGCCGCCCAGGAATTGACCAGGTGCATCGCCCCGACAGCCCGGTTGACGTGGTCTTCGATGAGGGTGTAAACGAAGATGCCGTTGGGTTCCGGCACTTCCTTCTCCCAGTCGATGCGGTCCTGCAGGAGATAGGCCTGCTGCGGTCCGTATCCCCCCACCCCGTAGTTGTAGGGAACGTACTGAGGGGCTTCACGACCCATACACGCCGGAAGCGTCTGGTCATCGTTCACGCCCAATCCGAACGTAAAGGAACACCCCAGGAAGACGAGGAAGGAGTCGCGGCCTTCTTTGTCTTCGACGGGCGTGTGCCTTCGTCCGAACTCGTCGAAGGTGTATCGGCAATCGTAGACGAGTCGGTCGCCCTCCCGGCAGATATCGTGCGAGACGATGTTGCGTTTCAGCACATAGCCCAACTCCGGGTCCGGATGGGTCGGATGGGGCTCCTGGTGAGATGCGACCCGACGGGGCAGGTAGGCCGCGTAGCGGGCGTCGGCCTTCCACCCGAAGTAGACGTCGGCGACGGCCACGGTCACGGCCGAGACGAGCACGGAGAGTAGCACCGACAGGAGGGTCGGGTGACGCCTCAAACGCTGGAAAATCATCGTCCCTTCCCGGATAAAGCCCACATGAATGGAAAAAAACCGCCCACATCTCCCGCGGAGAAACGGAGCCACGCCCTCGAATTCCGCGCAGGCGGCCGCGACCAGGCGCGTGCGCCATTGTAGCATCGGCCCGCTCGCCCTCTCTACCGATGTCCGTACAAGCAACGAGCCGGAGGCCATAGAGACTCTCCGCTGAAAGAGACGAAGGGTAGGTCCCTACGCGAGGGCCGTCCGCAGGTCGTCGAGCATTTCCTGGGCGGAAGGATATCGGTCGTCGGGCTTCTTGGCGACGGACCGGAAGAGGATTTCGTCGAGGGTCTCGGGGATGTCGGCGACGAGGGAGCTGGGGGCGGGGGGCATCTCGTTGAGCTGGCGCTCGAGGACGTCGCCGTCGCGGAAGGCGGTCTCGCCCGTGAGGGCCTCGAAGAGGACCAGACCGATGGAATAGATGTCGCTGCGGGCGGTGGCGTCCTTCCCGAGGACCTGCTCGGGCGACATGTACGAGGGCGTGCCCATGACCATGCCCGTGCGGGTGAGGCGCGCGTCTTCGGCCTTGGCGAGGCCAAAGTCGGTGAGCTTGACGAGGTTTCCCCGGGAAATGAGGATGTTGTCGGGTTTGATGTCGCGATGGACGATGCCGACCTCGTGGATGGCCTGGAGGGCCGAAAGGGCCTGCTCGACGATGTTGACCGCCTCCCGGACGGGTAGGGCCCCCTTCCGGGCGATGTACTTGGCGAGGCTGGGGCCGTCCACGTATTCCATGGCGATGTAGGCCTTGCCGGCGCTGGCGCTGATGTCGTAGATGCTGATGATGTTGGGGTGGGTGATGCGGGCGGCGGCGCGGGCCTCCCGGATGAACCGCTGGCGAAACTCCTCGGAACTGTCTACGAGGGCGCCAAGGAACTTGAGGGCGACGGACCGGTCGAGCTGCGAATCGCGGGCGAGGTAGACGACGCCCATGCCGCCTCGGCCGAGCTCGCGTTCGAGGTGGTAGCGCCCGTCCAGCGCCAATTCGACGGTCTGCATGGCCCGGGTGGCTTCGAGGGCGGCGGGCGCGGCGGTGGGAGCCATGTTGGGAGCGGGCGTGGCGGCGGCGCCGAACCCCTGGGATATGCGCGATGCGATGACCGACAGCCGCTGGGTCACGTCGCGGAACTCGACGTTGACCGACCGGATCTTGAGCAGGATGTCGCGCGATTCGTCGAGCTTACCCATCTGTTCGTAGGCCAGCGCCAGCAGGTAGAAGTACTCGAGGTTGCCGCTCTCGACGCGCTTGCCCGTGAGGTGGTTGGCGAGGGTGGCGGCGGCGTGGGGAAAGTCGCTCAATTCATAGAAGCAGCGGCCCAGCAAGGCCCGGGACGCGTCGAAGGCGGGCTCGGACTCGCGCACCTTCTGCAGGTTCCGGATGGCCTCCTTGTACCGGGCGCCTCGGAAGTAGGCGTGGCCCGCCCGGTGGAACTCGCCCGCCCGCTCGAAGCATTCCGCCGCGCGCACCACGTCGGAGGCCTTGTTGTAGCAGTCGCCGGCGTGGGTCCAGTCCTTGGCGGAGGCATAGGCCGCGGCGGCCTGGCTCCATTGACCCCGTTCTTCGTGGAAACGGCCCACGATGCGGGCGGCCTCGTTGGTCTTGCCCGCGACGCGCATGCACTCGGCGGCCTGCTCGAGCATCCCCGCGCGCACGTAATCTTCGCCGGCCCGCACGGTGTCCCCCGCCTCGATGAAGACGCGGGCGGCCGTGTCGAAGCGCTTCCCCGCTTCGAAGCAGGCTCCCAGGTTCCTTAGCAACTCCACCCGCGCGGGGCCCTGGACGCTGCCGCGGCCCTTGGGGCTGTCGAGGAACTGAAGGCAGTCTTCCGCTGCCGCCACGCGCACTTCCACGGCATCGCGGGCGGCCGCGAAGTATTCGCGGTACGCTTCGGCGGCCTCGGCCGCCTTACCGCCCTGACGATAGCATCGGGCCGCCGCCGCGGTTTTCCCGGCCCGTTCATAAGCGGCCGCGGCCCGGGCGTACTGGCGGTCGTCCTCGAACAGCCGTCCGGCCGGCTCGAAATCCCCTTCCTTAAGAAGCAGACGGGCCGCCTTGGACTTCTTGCCGGCCCGGGCCCATTCGAGGGCAGCCCGGCGACGCATGCGCGCCTTGTTGAACCACTTGGCCGCCTCCCGCGGCCGGCCCATCTCGGAATAAAGCTCCCCGAGGCGGTCGTACTGCCGGGTGCGCTTGAGCTCGTCGAGGGTGTGGCGGTGGTGGGCCGGAGGCACGACGGCCGTGGGCGTCGCGGTCCCGGTGCCGGACTGACTCCGCACCAGGGCCTCGTACTCCTCCGGATCTACCAGGCGATCGGGCTGGAGGGCCAGCCGGACCCGGCGCCAGGACGACCGGAGAAAGCGCCACGCCAGTCCGGCCAGAAGCAGCGTGGCGACCGCTCGATAGATCCATACCACGGAAGGCGTCGGGTCCATGTCCAAGGCGGTCAGCGCGTATCCCAGGGGGATGTCGATGACCCGAAAATACGCATTCAACGTGCTGCCCATTTGCCCCTCGCTGTTCGATTCCGTGTGCCGGCGCCATTATATGCGGCCGCCCCCTCGGAGCGCGAACCGCCGTCCCTCTTACTCGCCGGCGTCCGAGGCGGCCGCAGCCCGAAGCTCGTGCTGGACCTTGAGCAGGGCAAAACGGCCGGGGTCCACCTGCAGGAGTTCGTAGGTGTGAATGGGGTTGAGTTCGGCGGCCTTCCGGAGGAGTTCGAGCGCCTCGGGCAGATCGCCCAACTGGGCGTAGGCCGCCCCGGCCTGCACCAGTGCGTCCACGTCGGTGGGGTTGTGCCGAACCAGGGCGTGAAAACCCCGGGCGAGCACGAAGACCTCGTCCTCGTCCCACAACCGACGGGACAGGCGCTCCCGGGCTTCGTCGTTGCGGACGCCGGACATGCCGATGGCGATGACGTCCAGAAACTGTTGCGCGAGGGCCGCGGACCGGAAATCCGATTCGATGGTGTGGAGGAGCCGTCGCTGGCTGCCGTTGTCGGCCTGGGCGGCCAGGGCATAGGCCTCGGCGTAGCGGGCGGCTTCTTCCCGGTTGCCGAGGCGGGCGGCGGCGCGGGCCAGGCCCAGGGGCGGCCCGGGAGCGGCCGGGTCGATCGCCGCCAGCGACTGGACCAGGAGTTGCGCCTCTTCGGCGTCGCCCTGGTCCCGGATCAGATCGGAAATGGGAAGCATGAGCCGGGCGAGCGTTTCGCCGAAGTCGGGGTCGGAACGGTACTCTTCGCCGGCGCAGAGGCGCTCTACGGTGTCCCGGAGGGCCGACGGCGCGGGGTCGGCGCGCCGCGGATAGCAGAAGACCACGCCGGAGAGCTGGGCCCGGGCCGTCAGCCACGGCGTCGAGACCCCGACGAAGCACAAGGGCCAGCGGGTGGGGTTGTCGCGGACGAGGTCCCACAGAGCCAGGGCCTGGAGCTGGGGGTTGTCGGGGGTGAGCCCCTCGGGGGCGTCCGACAGCTCGCGCAGGAGCTGGGGCCGTTCGACGCGCCACCGTTCCAGATCGCTTTCGATGGGAAAGGCGGGCCGGATCGAGGCGTCGGGCAAGAGTTGGGTCAGTCGGAGGCGCAACCTGGGCTCGCCGAGGAACGACGCCGGGATGATACGGACCTTTCGGTCGAGGCCGTGCGTCCTCGGATAGGCCGTGGCAAGCGACGCGAGGCCGTCGTCGCCGCAGACGAGCCACGCGCCGTCGGGGCAACCTTCGTAGATCTCGTGGGCCAGTTCGTCGGCGCGGTGGTGCCGGCGGTCCGGAGCCCTCTGGGCGTGGAGAGTGAGGACGACCGACGTCACGGCGAGGAGGAGCACCAGCCGGCGGGGTCGCGAAGAGGCGGCCGTCGGCGTGTGGCGCACCAGAAGGAGGAGTCCCAGGGCGGAAAAGGCGGCCACGGCCGACAAGGCCATGACACGGGGCGCCACCTCGTCGCGCAATACGGCCGCGCCCGAAGTCTGGTTGGTCAGCAGGGGCAGGAAGGGCCCCAGGACCGCGAAAAGGAGGGCCAGGAGCCCCACGTAGCCGCGGGTACCGGGCCGAAACAACAGAAGAAGCGCCGGCACGGCCAGGATCAGCGTCAGCGGCGACAGGTCCGATAGAAGGGCGCGACCGTAGTCCCAGTGGGGCCGACCGTCGCCGATGGTGGGGTAGGGGGTCAGGAGCGCGTGAGACAGAAACCGGGACAGGCTCTCGCCCCGCGCGGCGGCCACGGCGGCGGGCAGGGCGGCCGCGGCCAGGAACACCGCGGCGACAACGACCATGCCTCCAAGGGGCCGCCGAGACACGGGATGCACGGCAAAGGCCGAGAGCACAAACAGCAACAGCCAGGCGAAGGCGGGATGGTTGGCGGCGGCGAGGCCGGCCATCAGCGACGCCAGCAGGATGAGGTCGAAGGGACGGCGCGCGTCGCGTCGAAGGGCCAGCAGGGCCACCGCGGCCATGGCCAGGAAATACGTGAGCGGGGCGGGGCCGGCGGCGGTGGCGGCGTAGGTGAGCGCCGGGGTGGTCGCCACGATGCCGGCGGCCACCAGGCCCGCGGCGGCGCCTTCGATGGGTGTGGCCAGGGTCCGTCCGGCCCGGGCGACCATGGCCGCGAAGGCGCCGAGGGCGAGAGAGGCGAAAACGGCGGACAGGACGTTCAGCCGCCACGCCGGATTGCCGACCTCGAGTCCGTTGGCGAAGGGGACCGTCCACACGGACAGGAGCGGCAGGTGATACGGGGACGCGTCCGACAGCAGCGGGCCCTGCCAGATGGAAAAGGCCACGCCGGGGCTGAGGCGCGAAAGGAACCAGATAAGCGCGCCGACCACAGTGAGTGCCGCGGCGGCCCACTCGGCCCACGCTCCCGGCGCGACGTCGTCGGCCCCCATCGGGCGGCTGGCTTCGTTCATGGCTGTCCTTTCCGGTCGCCTACCCAAGAAGAATTCTATCATGGCTTGGGTTACAATGGCGCGGGCGGGAAAAGGCCTGTGTCGGGAGCGTTATCTTGAGGGCATTGAAGGAAGTATGGCGAAATCGAAACGGGGCGGCCGCAGGCGCCGATTGATGCGCGCGGGACTGTGGCTGGCGGTGGTCGTCGCGCTCATTCTTCTGCCGGCGCTGGCCTATCTGGGCTTCGGCGGCGCCCTGTACCGCCGCGTCGTCGCCTTTCCCGCCGAGGCGCGGGCCTGGGAAGACATCCGCGCCCGGCGCGTCGAAGTTCAACCGATCGACGGATGGAACCGCTACCGCGGCATCTTGCACAGCCATTCCGAGCTCTCCCACGACAGCGAGGTCACCTTTCCCGAGATCCTGGCGGCGGCCCACGAGGCGGACCTCGATTTCGTATTCATGAGCGATCACTGCACCGACAGCCTCGCGGATTATTCGAAACAGTGGCGCGGAGTCCACGACGGCGTGCTGTTCGTCCCCGGTTTCGAGATGCCCGACGGGTTCATGCCCTGGGGGCTGCCGCCCGACACCGTGCTGGACGCCCGTCCCGATCCGGCGACGCGGGCCGCCGAGATCGAGCGATTGGGCGGGCTCCTGTTTTACGCCCACACCGAGGAAGACCGGCCCTGGGACCTGCCGGAAGTGGACGGGATGGAGATCTACAACATTCACACCGATTTCAAGGACGAAGACCTCCCGGCCCTTGTGCCTGATATCCTGCTCTCGATTCGCGCCTACCCGGACCAGGTGATGCGGCGGGTGTTCGACCCTCAGACCGAAATCCTCCGGAAATGGGACGAATTGAACCGGGACCGGGACCTCACCGGCATCGCCGCCAACGACTGCCATCAGAACACCGGCCTTCGCGGGTACTATACGGAAGGCGACACCCTGCGCCTGTGCAGCACGGCGAACGCCGATATCCTCCGCGAATTCGAGTTGAACCTGTTCACGCGGACTCTCCTGAGACTGTTCCCCGGACCTCTCGAGCCCGGCACGCTCCTGTTTCGCTTCGACCTCGACCCGTACGAGCGAAGCATGCGGTACGTGAACACCCATCTCCTGGCGCGGGAACTGAGCGAACCGGCTCTCCTCGACGCGCTTCGCGAGGGACGCGCCTACATCGCTTTCGACATGATTGCCGACGCCCGCGGTTTCACCTTCCTGGCGGAGGGCCTTTCCGGCCGGGCGGTGATGGGAGAGCGCCTTTCCCTGGAGGGCGGGCCGGTGGTGTTGAAGGCCGAGTCGCCCCTCGAAGTCCGTCTTACCCTGTGGAAAGACGGCGCGGCGGCGGGCGAACCCGAGACGGGGCGCCGCTTCGAGCGGTCCGTGTCGGCTCCCGGCAAGTATCGCCTGGTGGCGGAACTCGAGATCCGCGGCGTATGGACCCCCTGGGTATACACCAACCCAATTACGGTGACCGGGCCGCGCTAAACCGTGGTGTGCAGTGACTTGGGGGAGCGTCCGGGGGTTGATCCGACGGAGAAGGGAAGTGCAGAATGTGCGGGCCGAGCGATGAGCGAGCGCCATCCGGACCGGCCCGTACCGCTTCGGCGCGCCGACCCGCCGGCAATCGGAATGAAAAACCGGCGCGGACGTGCCGCCCCGGCCGCCCGATACGCCGACGCAAGGCCTCCGGATAAGACGGTCGGGCCGCGGATCAGGAGCGGCGGTCTCGGCAGACGGCCTGTCGAACTTCCGTAGACGCAGCACGAGAGGATCTCCAGCTTGAAGTACGCCATCATCTCGGACCTTCACGCGAACCTCGAGGCGGTGAAGGCCGTGCTCGCGCGGATCGACCGGTCCAATGTCGACCAGATCGTGTGTCTGGGAGATGTGGTAGGGTACAACGCCAGCCCCAACGAGTGTATCGACCTTGTTCGCTCCCGGGGCATCCCCACGGTGTGCGGCAACCACGACGCGGTGGCCTGCGGAATTACCGATCCCTGGGGCTTCAATCCCGTCGCGTTGTCGGCGGCGTTGTGGACCCGAGAGGCCCTGCGACCCGACAACCTCCAGTGGCTCAAGGAATTACCCGATCTCATCGAGTTCGAGCATTTC
>CAYVOE010000098.1:0-13066 GCA_964452795.1 uncultured Nitrospiraceae bacterium | reverse complement strand
CGGGTCGACATGTTTCCCCGCGTGCTCGAAGAGCAGGACGCCGAGGGGCTTCGCGTCGAGTCCATCGACTTCATCAGCGAGCCCGGCATCCGCGTCACGGGGGCCCTGGTCTATCCCGACGCCGAGGCGCCGTCCGCCGCCACCCTGTTCCTGGCCGAGGGCGGCACGGAACGCATCGACGATCACCTGCCGAAGGTGCGCGAAGAGGCCGAGCAGGGCCGGGCGGTGTTTGTCTTCGACGTCCGCGGTACCGGCGCCGTCGAAGCCGATCCTATCAACGCCTACGGCACCGACTATCCGTCCCTCTACTACAACACGGAAGGGGTTCTAGCTTTCGCGGCCTACTGCCTCGGCGACAGCCTCCTGGGCATGCGCGTGTTCGATACGCTCCGGGCGGCCGAATACCTCCGCCGCGAGCGCGGATTCACCCGGATCGCCTTGCGCGCCGAAGGACTGGCCCCCGCCCTCTGGGGTTACCTCGCCGCGGCCCTGGACCCCGACGTGGCCGAAGTCCGCATCGACGGGCTCATCGAATCCTACGAAGCCCTCGTCCGGACTCCTTTGTACCGGCGCGACATCGGCCCCGCCCTCATCGCTCACGGCCTGCTCCGGCGCTTCGACCTGCCCGAGCTGCGCTCCCTCTTCGAGGGTCGCGCCCTCGAAGTCACGACCGTCTCCCTCGAGGAGGCATAGCGCGTCGCTACAGGTAGCGAAGCAAGTCCTCGAGGCCGGCGAGGCAGTCGCGGGTGGAGCGGTCGCGGCGGCGGTCGAGGAGAAAGGGCGTCAACCCGGCTTCCTGAGCGCCCACCACGTCGTCGTCGTAGGAATCGCCCACGTAGGCCACGCGCGACGCCGGCAGGCCGAGCCGCTCGATTGCCTGGGCGAAAATGTGGGGATGGGGTTTGCGCCAGCCGGCCTCGGCCGACGTCAAGACGAACTCGAACCGCCGTTTCAACCCGAGCCCTTCAAGCAGCACGTGGAGGCGGTGGTCCCAGTTGGACACCACGCCGCGCCGGATCCCCTCTCGTTCGAGGGCGCGCAGAACCGGTTCGACGTCGTCGAACACATGCCACGGCTCCGGTCGGGCGAACAACTCGAAGAGGCGGTGGAAGTAGTCTTCAAAGCGGGCGCCGAAGGCCTCCCGGGTGTCCGTCTCGACGTGAACGGCCTCGACCATGGCCCGCCACCAGGCCCGCTCCTCGTCTTCCGAGGTCCGGTAGCCGGAGTTGTCGGGAAAGGCGGGACGAAGCCGTTTCCAAAGGGTCCGGAAAGCCCCCTCGAGCGCCGCGGCCTCGACCTCCACGCCGTAGTCCCGCGCCACCCGGGCGTAGACGTCTCCGACGGACGGCTCCACGCGGACCAGGGTCTGGCCGGCGTCAAACAGGACGGCGTCGAAACGGCCCACGGCTATCGCGCGACCTTCGCCTGGCGCGCGCGGGCGACCGGACCCAGATCGATGAGGAGGGCGACGATCAGGCCGAGGAAGGCCACCACGCCCCAGTCGCCGTCGAAGTACCTGTGGACGAACCCGTACCACACCAGGGTGGAAGGCAGGAAGATGAAGCCCAGAACGGGCCAGACCCAGTTGTCGAAGGCGCCTTCGAACCAGCCCGTGAAGTAGAGCAGCACGGTCAGGAGTCGGGGGACCATCAGGCCGACGGCGATGATCAGGCAGGGCATGGACAGGCTCCTTCTTCCGAATCCGGCGCGCCTACAGCGTGGGCACCGACATGGACCCGAGCTCTTTCTCCGGGTCGAAGAGGATGGGGTAGAAGGTGCCGACCATGGGCTCGTCCTGAGGCGGGACCGGGAAGCCCTCCAGGTCCTTCTCGCGCCCTTTCACCGCCTCGCGGTTCGACAGCACGCCGTCGCCCATGACGTTGATCACCGTGGCCCGGCGCGGGCGGTCCGAGAAGTTCTCGTAGGAGCCGTGCATGGTGAGGGGGTGGTGGAACACGGCGTGGCCCTTTTTCAGTTCCATGGGCCGTTTGTTGTCAAAGTCCTTCTCCTGCTCCGGCGAGAGCACCTCGCGCACCGCCTCCATGTCCCCCGTGAGTCCGGTGACGGGGAGGAGCCCCCAGCGGTGGCTGCCGGGCACGTAGTACAGGCACCCGTTCTCGGACGTGGCGTCGTCCAGGCCGATCCAGCAGGTCAGGTGGTTCATCGGCTTGGTCCAGGTCCAATACGAGAAGTCCTGGTGCCACGCCACCACGCCGCCGTGCCGGGCGGGTTTGCAGAACAACTGGTCGTGGAACTGGCGGTACGGCCGGCCCAGGAGCTGGTATGCCGCCATGCGGAACGCCGGCGCCCACAGGATGTCGTGGAACCCCGGCGTGACGCGCCACGCGCCCAGGGCGTGGAGCAGGACCGTGTTGGGGTTCTTCGATTCGTTGCTGTCGTACCAGTAGAACAGCTCCCGTCCGCGCTCGTCCGGACCCGCGATCTCCGCCAATTCGGCGCGCAGCCGGTCCACCTGCTCGTCGTCCAGCACCCGGATGCCCCCCAGAAACCCGTTCTCGCGAAAAGACTCGAGCTGCTCGCGGCTCAGGACATAGGGCTCCCATTCCTGCGGCGCTCGGGGTTGCTGAAACAGATCGGATACAGGCTTATGGTACTGGGCCAGATCGACGGTGCTGGATGTCATTGCGCGAACCCTCGCCAACATGCCTTCCCACGACGCTCACGGGCGAAGACGGTTCGGTCGAAACGTCTTCCGCTCCCCGGATACAGTACACAGGATAACACATCCCGATACATCACTGGATACCGCCCGCGAGGAATCTTGACATTTGTGGCCTGGCCGTCTCGGTCAAATTGTGTTTTGTTTATTGCTGCGGCGAGACGCCCAGGCCGCAAAAAAGAGAAGCCCCTGTGTGGTGGGGGGGACCACACAGGGGCGTGGGCATAGGGCGGGAGGGGTAGGAAACTTGTTCAAATCTATCGCTACAGCGGGGAAACCTTTCGGCCTCCGCTCCGCTGAGTCCCGTTCAACTGTCGTGCATGTATAGGAGCAACCGCCGTGCCAACTCACCCGGCCGGGCCTAAACCCTTGATGCGACAAGGTTGACCTTCTCCGCGACCCATCTCAATCCCTTTGCCGAGCTTTATCCTGGTACGATACGGAGTTTTGAGTGTTTCAAAATGAGACATTCGAGACCCTGGCACGGCCCCTCTTGCCGTCGGCGAAACCGCACGGCCCCCGAAACGGGTCCCAACGGAAGGTTCGGTCGGGCCCGAAGGCCCCGGGAGAGCCGGGAATCGGCGGCCTGCGGGTTTACGTTACCCTTGGCGAGATTCGGCTGTAGCTGCGGCCGGTTCCGGGCGAAATATAAGAGAGTGAAAGAAAGCCGATCCCCTCGTAATTTGCCGGCGCCTTTGGTATTATTTATGGACTTTTACGCAACCCGTAGCCGCGTCGTCGGCGTTCCGGGGCAGTTGGGCAACTGCCGGAGGTAAATATGCGCAATACCAAATCACAGTTCCTCAGCCTTTTTTTCTTCCTGGGGGCCTCCGTTCTGATCGTGTCGAACGGATTCACCACGCGGATCTTCGCTGAGGAAAAAGAGATCGACGTCTACCAGACCGTCGACCCCATCGCCATTGTCCTGGACGAGATCCTGGACAACTACGTCGAGGATCCGGCCCTCGACAAGGTCGTCGAGGGCGCCCTCACCGGCATGATGAATTCCCTCGACGAACACTGCTCCTTCATCTCCGCCGACGTCTACACGCGCTTGCGGGAAGATACGGAAGGCGAGTTTGAAGGGGTGGGCGTTTCGATTCAGCTCGACGACGACAAGAACATCGAAGTCGTCCATGCCGTGCCCAACACCCCCGCCGCCAAAGCGGGCATGCTTCCCGGCGACCTCATCATCAAGATCGACGACGTGCCCACCCGCGGCATGAGCCTCGACGAGGCCCGCGATCGCATCCGCGGGGCCCACGCCACCACGGTGACGCTGACGGTCCTGCGCCGCTACGAGGAAGAGGGCCGGGATCCCGAGACGATCCCCTTCAAGCTCAAGCGCGACACCATCCCCCTCAACAGCATCCTCGAAGCGCGCGTGCTCGACGGCTCCATCGGCTACATCCGCATCCAGGATTTCAAGAACAACACGGCGAGCGAAATCTCCGACGCCCTCGACCGCCTGAATAAGGAAAGCGCCCTCAAGGGGATGATCCTCGACCTGCGCTGGAATCCCGGCGGCCTGTTGAGCGCCTCGAAAGACGTGGCCGAGCTGTTCCTGCCCAAGAACACCCTGGTTACCTACACCAAGGGCCGCAAGACCGGCAACGGCAACCTCACGGAGGATCTCAAGCTCTACACGGAGCGCAACCCCGTGGTGCCGCAGAACCTGCCCATGGTCGTCCTGGTCAACGAGTGGAGCGCCAGCGCCGCGGAGATCGTGACCGGCGCGCTCCAGTACTGGTCGCGGGCCCTCATCGTGGGCACCAAGACCTACGGCAAGGGCAGCGTCCAGACCATCATTCCCCTGGCGCGGCCCGTCGGCTCGGCCTTGCGGCTGACCACGGCCCTTTACTACACGCCGGCGGAGGTCACCATCAACAAGCGGGGAATCATCCCCGACGTCGAAGTGCCCATGGACACGGAGCACCAGAAGGCCCTGTTCCGCCAGATGGTCGAGTCCTACGCCAGGGACATGTCCAAGGTCAACGAGCAGAATCACGGCACCGTGACCGGCGCCGAACCCGGACCCGGCCTCATCGAGGACGTCCAGCTCCAGCGGGCGGTCGAGCTTCTGAAAGAGAGCGGCGTGTTCGAAGAGCTCCTCAAGAAGTATCACAAGGACACCCAGGACACGCAGGTGGCCGCCATCGAGCCCGAGCCGGACACCTCCGCCCCCGAAACGGTTACGCCCTAGCGGCATGCGTGCGGGAGACCGCTCGAACGACGCCCTGCGGCCGGTGCGTATCGAGCGACATTACACCCGGTACGCCGAGGGCTCGGTGCGGATTTCCTTTGGCGACACGTCCGTCCTCTGCACGGCGACGGTGGAGGACGGCGTTCCGCCCTTTCTGCGCGGACGCGGCACGGGCTGGATCACCGCCGAGTACGCCATGCTGCCCCGGTCATCGCACCAGCGCGTGCACCGCGACGCCGTCCGCAAGGGCCGGGCCCTGGAGATCAGCCGCCTCATCGGACGCTCGTTGCGCGCCGTGGTCGACTTAGGTATGCTCGGGGAGCGCCAGATCATCATCGACTGCGACGTGCTCCAGGCCGACGGCGGCACCCGGACTGCATCCATCACGGGCGGCTACGTCGCCCTCCACGACGCCCTTCGCCGGCTCGTGGACGACGGAGCCCTGCCGCGCATGCCTCTCCTGGGCGCCTGCGCGGCCATCAGCATGGGCCTCGTCGAAGGGGAACCCCGGCTCGACCTCGACTACTCGGAGGACGCCGCGGCCGATGTCGACATGAACCTGGTGATGCGCGACGACGGCCACATCATCGAGGTGCAGGGATCGGCCGAAGGCGAAGCCTTTCCGCGCCGGGCCCTGGATCAGCTCCTCGACATCGGCGAGAAGGGCATTTACGAGCTCTTTCGCCTGCAGAAGGAAGCTTTGGACCGTGCATGAGACTTTGCTTCTCGGAACCCGCAACGTTGAAAAGGCGGCCGAACTGGCGGCCCTGCTGGAAGGACTGCCCTGGAAGGTAGTCAGCCTGGCCGACATGCCCGAAGTGCCCGAGCCCGTGGAGGACGGCGCGACCTTCGAGGAAAACGCCGTCAAGAAGGCCTTCCACTACGGCCAGCACCTCAACGTGGCCTGCGTGGCCGACGATTCCGGCCTCGCCGTGGACGCCCTCGACGGCGCGCCCGGCGTCCTGTCCGCGCGCTACGCCGGAGAAGGCTGTTCCTACGAAGACAACAACCGCAAGGTCCTCGAGGGGCTCAAAGGCGTGCCGGAGGAGCAGCGCACCGCCCGGTTCATCTGCTGCGCCGTCTTCGCGCCCCTGATCGGGCCGCCCCGGGTTGAAGTCGGGAAAATCGAGGGACGCATCGCCCTCGAGCCGCGCGGCGACAAGGGCTTCGGCTACGATCCCATCTTCATCCCCGAAGGGCACGACCTTACCTTCGGCGAGATGGACCCGGCCAAAAAGAACGCCATCAGCCACCGCGGCCGCGCGTTCCTCAAGCTCCGCCAGTTCCTGGAGAGCCTCGTTTGACCCTTGTGCCGCCCACCGAACACGGCCTCGCCGTTGCGGCGGCCGCGGTGCGGGCCGGCCAAGTGGTGGCCTACCCCACGGAAACCGTTTACGGCCTCGGCGTCGATCCCTTCAACGACGAGGCCGTGCAACGCCTCTTCGACGTGAAGGGCCGGCCCGCCGGGGCGGCGTTCATCGTCATCGTGTCGGACTCCGACCGGGTGGACCGCGTCGCCGCCGACGTGTCGCCCGCCGCGGCGGCCTGCATCCGCGCCTTCTGGCCCGGTCCCCTGTCGATCCTGCTGCCCCGGGCGTCCGGCCTGTCCGATCGCGTCACCGCGGGCGGGCCCCTCGTCTGCGTGCGCTGCCCCGGGAGCGACGTCGCCCGGGCCCTGGCCCGGCTCGTCGGCGGCGCCCTCGTTTCCACTTCCGCCAACCGATCCGGCCGCCCGCCCGCCCTCTGCGCCGAAGACATCGAGCTGGAAGGCGTCTCCGTTATCGTGGACGGCGGCCGGCTGCCCGACAGCCCGCCTTCCACCGTGTTCGATCCCGACGCCCGCGTCGTCGTCCGTCCCGGCGCCGTCGGCGAAGACCGCCTCCGCGCCGCCGGGCTTCTCTGACCGCTGACTTTGAATCCCCCCGCGGACTCTGCTAAACAAGGGGGGCTTCCACCGCAAAACCTTGAAGGAATTCCCGTATATGGCCCAGCGCATTCCCTGGAAGGCCTCGCTTCACGGCGGCCACAGCGGCGAATACTGCGACCACGCCCGCGGCACCCTCCGCGAGGTGCTCGAGGCCGCCGTCGCCTTCGGTTACGACACCTTCGGCGTCAGCGAGCACGCCCCCCGGGTCGAGCCCCGCTTCCTCTACGACGAAGAGCGGGCCATGGGCTGGGACGTGCCCAAGATCGAGGCCGATTTCGAGAATTACGCCCAAGCGATTCGCCCCCTCGCCGAAGAGTTTGACGATCGCCTCACCGTGCTGTGCGGGTTTGAAATTGAGGTGGTGCCCCAGGACCGCTACATCGGCCTCATGCGGGGATTCCGCGAGCGCTTCGGCTTCGACTACATCGTCGGCTCGGTCCATTACGTCGACGAAATTCCCATCGACTACAAGAAAGAGATTTTCGAGCGGGCGGTGGCCCATTGCGGCGGTCTCGAGGGCCTGGCGATCCGCTACTACGGCCGGGTCGCCGAGATGGTCGAGGCCCTGCGCCCCGAAGTGGTGGCCCACCTCGACCTGCCCCGCAAGAACGCGCCCGATGCGCCCCTCGACACGCCCCCCATACGGGAGGCCGCGGAAGCCGCCCTCGACGTCATCCGACGCCACGGCGCCATCCTCGACGTCAACACGGCCGGATACCGCAAGGGCCTGGGCTCGCCTTACCCCGCCCCCTGGCTTCTGCGACTGGCCCGCGACAAGGGCATCGGCTTCTGCTTCGGCGACGACAGCCACGGGCCCGCCGACGTGGGCGCCGGCATCGAAGACGCCCGTCGATACCTCCTGGAAAACGGCGTCGACGCCGTCACCGTGCTCACCCGGGAAGACGGGGGCCTGGGAAGGAAGACCGTTCCGCTCGCGTAATGGCTGGATTGGGTGGAAAAATGCGACGGAGGACGCCATGGCCGCGGTGCTGCTGACGCGCGAGACGTTGCCCCGGTTCATCAGCCGCCTCGAACGGATCGCGCCGGATACCAGACCTCAGTGGGGCCGCATGACACCCCTCGAGCTGATGCCCCACCTCAACGTTCACGTGCGCATGGCCCTCGGCGAGGAACAACCTCCCGACGAGAGCAACTGGTTCACCCGGAACGTGCTCCGGTGGATGGTGTTCCACGGCCCTCCCTGGCCCAAAGGCCGCATCAAGGCGCCGGAATACTTCCTCGTGCCGCCCCAGGAAACGTTTGAAACCGAACGGGCCAAGCTGATCGATTCGCTCCGCCGGTACGCCGAGGCAGCAGAGCGGGAGCCCGACAAACGGGTGTTGAACCCCGTCTTCGGCCCGTGCACCCTGCGCTACTGGGGCCGCATGCTCGGCATGCACATCGACCACCACCTGCGCCAATTCGGCGTCTGACCTCCTCGGCGCCTCGTCCTACCGCCCGGCCTTGCTTTCCGGCGCCCAATCCCGCAGTCTAGTACCGCGCCACGACACCGGCGCCACCACCTGCGCTCAAGGAGATGACCATGCGTTACCGCACACTCGGCAAGACCGGAATCGAAGTCAGCGAAATCGGGTTCGGCGCCTGGGGCATCGGCGGCGATTGGGGCGGCGCCGACGACGCGGCCGCCGTCGCCGCCCTCGAACGGGCCTTCGATCTCGGCATCAACTTCTACGATACCGCCCACGTATACGGCGACGGACACAGCGAACGCCTCATCGGCCAGACCTTCCGCACTCGCCGCGACCGCGTGATCATCGCCAGCAAGATCCCGCCCCAGACCTACCGCTGGCCCGTGACCGAAACCGATTCCATCCTCGATACCTTCTCGGCGGAATGGATCGTGAAATGCACCGAGGAGAGCCTGCGCCGCCTCCACACCGACTACATCGACGTGCAGCAATTGCATGCCTGGACGCCCCTGTACACCGAGGTCGACGAGTGGTACGACGCCCTGCTCAAGCTCAAGGCGGACGGCAAGATCCGCGCCTTTGGCGTGTCCGCCAACGACTGGGATCCCTACGGGGCCGTCGACCTCGTGAACTCGGGCCGTGTCGACACCGTCCAGGTGATCTACAACATCTTCGAGCAGCGTCCCGCCGAACGGCTTTTCCCCGCCGCTCGCGAGCAGAACGTCGGCATCATCGCCCGGGTCCCCTTCGAAGAGGGCCTGCTCACGGGCACCATCCGGCCGGGACACGAGTTTCCCGAGGGCGACTGGCGCGCCGGCTGGCTCACCCCCGACCGGCTCGAGGAAGCGGCGCGCCGCGTGGACGCCCTGCGTCCCTACCTCGCCGAAGACCGGCCCACGCTCGCGGCCCTGGCGTTGAAGTTCTGCCTCCATCCCGACGAGGTCTCCACGGTCATCCCCGGCATGCGCCGGCCCGAACACGTGGAGGCCAACGCCGCCGTGACCGACACCGCGCCCCTGCCCGACGACGTTGTCGCCGCCCTGCGCGACCATGCCTTCGTCCACGGCTGGGCCTACCCCTGGAGCGAGCCCGAACTCGTGACCGTGGCGACCTACTCGCAGACCGCCCTGGCCCACCTGGCCCAGGCCCGACTCCAGGCCGCCGGCATCGAGTCCTTCATCGAGAACGTCCTGTCCGCGGACCTCATCCCCACGGTCGCCAGCGACATCGCCGTGCCCCTGCGGGTTCGCGAGGTCGACGCCGAACGGGCCCGGGAAGTCCTGGACCAGGAGCCGCTGCCCGACACCGCCGAGCCCGATGCGAGCGAGGAAGTCTCCGAAACCTGACGCTGCAACGTAATGGAGCCTCGGCGGGACCCGTCCGGACGACGCAACGCGAATGCGCCGCCCACGGGCCCTGCCGAGGCTCGGTTTCCGGCCGCCCCGGAGCCCGGTTTCTATTTTCGGAGGATCTTATCCATCGCCCTGCCCCGGGCCAGTTCGTCGACGAGCTTGTCCAGGTAGCGAATCTCCCGCATCGTGGGCTCCTCGATTTCCTCGATGCGAACGCCGCAGATGACGCCCTTGATCTGCGTCCGGGCCGGATTCAGTTCCGGCGCCTCCGCGAAGAAGGTCTCGAAGTCCGTCCCCTTCTCGAGTTGCGCTTCCAGGTCCTCCTGGCGGTAACCCGTCAGCCATCGGATGACCTCGTCGACCTCGGCCTTCGTGCGTCCCTTCTTTTCCGCCTTCGCCACGTAATGGGGATAGACGCTCGCCACGCTCGTGGTGAAAATGCGATGTTTGGTCATATTCCCTCCTCATCCCCGGGGTCATTTACAGGGTGCCTAACACATAGAAAGTCGAGTCCGGTGAACGCTACAACCCCGCGCGCAGGATCTCGATTACCTTGTCGCGGTGGTCGCCCTGGATCTCGATGGCGTCCTCGCGGATGGCGCCGCCCGCGCCCAGGCGTTTGCGCAGGGTCCGGAGCAGCGCCTCCGCGTCGCCGGAAATATTACGGATCACGGTGACGTTCTTCCCACCGGGGCGCTTTTCAAGAAAAACGGGAAATCCTCCCTTCCGAGTGCGCGTGACATGCACCCGCGGCCCCGCCGCTAAAGCCTCTTCTTCGACCGCCGACTCCTCCCGCTCCGGTCCGGTGGGCAGATCTGTCTTGATCCCGTCCAAACCGGCGAAGGGGTTGTCGGTCAGGGGAGACGTTTCGCCGGAGGTGTCGATGCGGGTTTTTCGCTTGTCCTGTTTCGCCATCGGGAGCCCTCGCATAATTCGTTGTTGGAAAGTGTTTACGGATGTTAGGGGCGACGCCCCGGGATGAATCGCCCCTCCCGGGACGGAGGCTTCGTCCCCAACGGTAGGGCGCACATCCCGCGGTTGCCGCGGGACCACTTGATGTAAAACGGCGTTCTTGCCAGAATGCCTTTGCTGCCCGGCCGCTCCCGTAGACGGAAGTGGGACCGGATGGTATACTGATTTTGAGGTGGTTCCATGCTTTGCCAAAAGTGCCATAAGAACCTCGCCACCATCCGTTACGCGGAAGTCGTGGACGGAAAGGTCACCGACCTCCAGTTGTGCTCGGACTGCCTGTCGCGGATCCAGGATTCGACTTCCGGCTTCGAGCTGGCGGGCGCGGCTCCTTCTCCCAAACGCCTGGGCGCCGCCCGTGAGACGCCGGCGCCGGCGGGGCCTTCCCTCGTGTGCCGGGCTTGCGGCGCATCCCTGCAGCACGCGTTGAAGGCGGGCCGTGTGGGATGCAGCGCCTGCTACACCCAGTTCGCCGATTCCATCGATTCTATCATCCGCAACATGCACGGGGCGCTGCGCCACCGGGGCAAGGCCCCCCGGGTCGACGACACGCGCGAGCAGCTCCGGTCGCGCCTGCAGAACAAGCGCGCCCTGCTCCGCAGCAGCCTCAAGCTGGAAAACTACGAAGAAGCGGCCGTCATCCGCGACGAGATCAAGGCCTTGGAAGAGGCCTTGGGAACGCCCGCGTCGGGACACGAATAGAAAATGGTAGAAGTACTGCTCGCTAAACCCCTGCACTGGCTTTCGGCCAACGGCCCCGAAGCCGCCCTTGCGGTGCGCACCCGGGGCATCCTGGCCCGCAACCTGGCGGATTTCCCCTTTGTGCCCCAGTGTTCGGAGGACGAGAAGCGGGCCATCGAGGAACGGGTGCTCAACGTGCTCGACAACCTCGGTCTGATGGCCTCGGGCCAGTACATCTCCCTGTCGAACCTCGACGCGCGCGAATGCCGGATGCTGGTCGAGCGCCAGCTCATATCCGAGAGCCTCATCCGCGGCACCGGTCCCCGCGGGGTTTACATCCGCAACGACCAGTCGCTGAGCCTCATGGTGAACGAGGAAGAGCACATTCGGATCCAGGCCTTCTCGCCCGGCCTCCAGGTGCAGGAGACCTGGGAGCGGCTCAACGAGCTCGACGACCGGCTCGACGACGCCCTGGACTATGCCTTCGACGACCGCCTGGGCTATCTGACCAGCGATTTCGGCCGTCTGGGCACGGCCCTGAGGCTCGATACCATCCTCCATTTGCCTGCTCTGCTCATGCAGGGGAAGATCCTAAGCGTCGAACAGCACGTCCGCGATCAGCACCACTCCCTCGAGGGAGCCTTTGGCGATCTCAAGGATGCACGGGGGGATCTGTACCTGCTCCAGAACCGGCGCACCCTGGGGCGGTCCGAAGACGAGGTCGTCTATCACATGAAGCACGCCGCGGCCGACCTGGTGGCCCAGGAGAAGGCCGCCCGCGACAGCCTGATGGCCGAGAACCCCCGAGCCCTGGAGGACCGCGTGGGCCGGGCCCTGGGGGTGGCGCGGGGCGCCCGCCTGCTCGAGTACGGCGAGGCCCTGGCGCTGTTGTCGTCGCTTCGGCTGGGGCTGGCCCTCGACCTCGCCTCGGGATACTCCCTTCAGCAGATCAACCAGTTGCTGGTCGCTTCGCAGCGGGCCCACATCGAGATCAAGCAGGGGCGCGAGTGCGACGATTACACGCTCAGCATCGAACGGGCGGACCTGTTTCGCGCGCGCTTTGCGTGAAGCGCGAAGCCGTTTTTTCGTCCAATATACGCAGGACCCGGAACCGCGAAGAGGCGGGGCGGCCCCGAAAGGAACGGAATTCCGCCGCGGGGCGGTCCGATTGTGCCCCGCGGGATTGTCGGCGGGGTCTGCGCTGTTTCGTAGATATTCATAAGTCATTATTCGGACTTCTATCCAGATAGAGCCTGGAATCAGGCCTAGAAGAGGGCCCAAGAAAATGTGGGAAAGATTTACTGAACGAGCCAAGCATGTCGTGAGCGCCGCCCGCGAGGAAGCGACGCGCCTCGGCAGTGAGTACGTGCGGACCGAGCATATTCTCCTCGGCCTGTGCCGGGAACCGGACGGCATCGCCGCCCGTGCCCTTGAAAACCTCGGCGTCGACATCGAAGCCCTGGCCGCCGAGATCGAACAGCAGGTCCAGCGCGGCAACGCCGTGGTGTCCGGCGACGAGATCGCCTTTACCCCCCGGGCCAAGAAGGTCCTTGAACTGGCGGTCGAAGAGGCCCGCCGCTTCAACCACAGCTACATCGGAACCGAGCACATCCTCCTCGGCCTGGTGAAAGAGGGCGAAGGCATTGCCGCCAAGGTCCTCCAGGACATGAAGATCGACCTCGACCGCATTCAGGCCGAAGTCATCCGTCTCCTGGGCGACCAGGGCAAGTCCAGCCCCCAGGCCAGCTCGAGCAAGAAATCGCAGACGCCGGCCCTGGACACCTTCGGCCGCGACCTGACCCAGCTCGCCATCGAAGGCAAGCT
>CAYVOE010000097.1:0-13212 GCA_964452795.1 uncultured Nitrospiraceae bacterium | reverse complement strand
AGCCGGCCCGTGGCCGACGAGGCGAGGGATCGAGGGCTGACCTTCGAAGAATACGCCCGGACGGTCCGCTACGAACACCTCCTGGAAACGGCCCGCGACCGGGGTTGCGCCGTCGTCGCCACGGGCCACCATGCCGACGACCAGGCGGAGACGGTGCTGATGCGCGTCATCCGCGGCACGGGCCCCCAGGGAATCGGAGGCATCCCTCCCGTTCGGACGGAAGCGAAAATCCGCATCGTTCGTCCCCTTATTCGCCTCACCCGCGCCGAGATCCACGACTGGCTCAAAGAGCGGGGCGTGGCCTATCGCACGGACGTGACGAACGACGATCCCGTGTTCCTGCGCAACCGCTTGCGCCGGGACCTGCTGCCCCGCATCGAAGAGAATTACAACCCGCGCATCCGCGACGCCCTCCTGCGGCTTTCCGAAATGTGCCGCGTCGAAAACGACCTGCTCCACGGCCTGGCGGAGGAGTTCCTGGCGGAATGCCTGCGCGACAACCGGATCGATCGGGGCCGCTTCGCTCGGGGTCATCGGGCGTTGCAGCGGCGCGGGATCGCGATCCTCGCGTGGCGCGCGGGCGTGGAACCGGCCTTTGAACGCATCGACGGCGCCGTCGACTTCGTGGCCTCGGGCGCTGCGGGACTCGCCTACGACCTCGGAGGCGGGCTCCTGCTGCGCAACGGCCGGGATCGCACGGACGTGGGCCGGACGCCGCCTCCGTCGGAAGGCGACGAGGTCGTCGTAGCCGCGCCGGGCGAAACGACGGCCTTTGCCCGGCGGTTCCGCGTGCGCTATCTTGAGACGCGGCCCGCAGGCGATCTTCGGCGTTATTGCCGACCCGACCGGCAGGTCTTCGATGCGGACGCCCTTGAACAACCGCTCACGCTGCGGCATTGGAAACCCGGCGACCGGTTCAGGCCGCTGGGCATGGAGGGGACGCGCAAATTGCAGGACTATTTCACGGACCTGGGCCTCACGCCGTCTGAAAAGGCCGAGCAGCCTCTGCTCGTCGCGGGCGGGCGCATCGCATGGATCGTGGGCCGTGCCATCGACGCCCGCGCCGCCGTCACCCCCCGGACGCAACGCCTCATAGAAGTGGAAGTGCTCGATGCGGCTCAGTGATCGGCCCCTGATTTCCGCCGACCGGATCCGGCAACGGGTGGACGAGCTCGCCGAGGCCATCGACGCCGATCATCCCGACTGCGACATCGTATTGGTGACGGTGCTGAAAGGGGCGACGGTGTTCGCCGCCGATCTCATGCGACGGCTGCAGGGTTGCGCGTGCCTCGAGTTCGTTCGGGCCCGCAGTTATGCCGGGACCGAATCGCGGGGCCATGTGGAAGTCACCCTGCTGCCCGAGAAGCCCCTCGAGGGCCGGCACGTGCTGGTGATTGAGGACATCCTCGACACCGGCCGCACGACCCACGCCGTTCTGGAGCGCCTGGGCGCTCAGAATCCCGCTAAACTGCGCTTGTGCACCTTTCTCGACAAGCCCGCCCGCCGGATCATGCCCGTCACCGCCGATTACGTGGGCTTTTCCATCGACAACCACTTCGTGGTCGGTTACGGCCTCGACTACGAGGAAAAGTACCGCCAGCTTCCCGCGATTTACACGCTAAGCCCGTAGAGGTAGCGCGCATTCCGTCGCACCTGTCCCGCGGCCGGTTGGAAATTGGATGACCGGAGCCGGGCGAGGTCTGACGTCAGAGCCAGCGTTCAAACCAGTCGTCGGCTTCCTCGAGGGCGTCGGCGGGGACGGCGTGTCCGCCGGAATGGGAGTAGTTTTCGAGGGCGTTGGGCGCGCCGAGGGCCTCGTAGACCGATTGCGCGCGCTTGACGGCGACTTCGCAGCTCTCGGTATCGGAATACACTTCGTCGTTGAGCGCGGTGAGCAGCAGGGTGGGCGTGGGAGCAATGAGGGCCAGGATGTGCTCCCAGTCGAAGGGAAACTCCCGCTTGGCCACGGCGTCCCGCAGCTTGGGAAGATGGCAGAACCCCGTGGGCCGCGCCCAGCGCTCGGGGTCGGCGTCGTCGGCGAAGCGCGTGAACCCGCAGCTCGACACGCAGGCCCGGATGCGCTCGTCGAAGGCGGCCAGGAACAGGGCGTTGTACCCCCCGAGGCCGTGGCCGATGGCACCGATGCGGTTCGGGTCGACCCCCTTGAGTTCGCTGAGCAGGTCCACGGCATGAACGTGGTCCCACAGCATCTTGCCCGTGGCGGAGCGCCGCGGATGATCCTTGTAGTAGGCCGAGGAGTCGAAGGGCGTGTGGCCCGGCGACACGCGTTCGCCCGCGGTGATGCAGTCCGGGGCCAGGGTCACGTAGCCGCGTTCGGCGTAGTGCTTGGCGAAGGCCAGCCGGGGATCGCCCGCGAGTCCGGCGGGCTCGTCTTTGCCTTCCGCCACGGTCTGGTGGCAGCACAGGATGGCGGGGGACTCTTCGGCGTCGTCGGGCATAAAGAGCCAGGCCGAGACGCGTTCCCACTCCTCGACGAAGTAGTTTACGCGCCGCCGCACGTATCCCGCGAAGCTGTCTTCGTCCACGATCTTGACTTGGAGTTCGGCGTGCTCCTTGGGCAAGGGCCCCACGACCGCGGCTACCGCGCCTTCGATCTGCTGACGCAACTTGGGCCAGTCCGACGAGGACTTGAGCTTCTTCAGATCCACCATGCTTCGTGTGCCTCCTGCTCCGGGGCCCATGCTAGCAGTCTAACCTACGCGGTGCAAACCAAATCGGAGGAATCGAAAGGGCGACGGACGAATGCGGCAATGGGCGCCGTGCGGGATGGAAAAAGCGAGTCGCCACGCCGGCGCGGTTGTGCCGAAAGCGCTCCCGGGGTATGCTGATGTACATGGGCTACGACGGCGGTCCTGCGAGCACGAAAGGCGAACGCACGGGCCGCCGGGGGGAAAGTCTCGGTCGTCGAAGCGACCCGATCGCCGTTGAAGGAGACTTCCGGCGAACGCCTTCGGCGATATGGAAAGTGCAGTACATGCAGGGCAAGACACGGGGGGATTGAGAGAACCATGGAGCGGCAGGATTTGCGACTCCGCGATTACGACCGCATCGTGTTTTTCACGGGCGCGGGCCTCTCGGCGGAGAGCGGACTGGAGACGTATCGCGGCGCCGGAGGCGTCTGGCACCGCTATCGCTGGGAGGAATACGCCTGTCAGCGGGCTTTCGAGCGCGACCCCGAGAAAGTCTGGGATTTTCACGACGAGCGCCGCGCCCACGCCGCTTCGTGCAACCCCAACGCCGGCCACCGCGTCATCGCCGAAGTTCAGCAGGAAAAACCCGAGACGGTTGTCATCACGCAGAACATCGACGGCCTGCTCCAGCGGGCCGGATGCACGAACGTCCTCGAGCTCCACGGCAGCCTCTGGCGCGTCCGGTGCGACCGGGAAGGGCGCACGGTCGAGAACTTCGACCTGCCCCTGCGGCCGCGCCGCTGCGACTGCGGAGCCTATTGGCGACCCGACATCGTCTGGTTCGAAGACATGCTCGACTCGCAGAAACTGGCCGCCTCGGCCGAGGCCCTCGAGAAATGCGACCTTCTGGTCAGCGTGGGCACCTCGGCGGCCGTGTTTCCCGCCGCCGACCTTCCGCGCATCGCCCTGCGCCGCGGCGTTCGCTCGGTGGAGGTCAATCTGGAAGAGACGCCGGTGTCCCACCTCTACGAGATCTGCCTGCGCGGCAAGGCCTCGCAGATCCTTCAATCCCTGTGGGGCTAGGGAGGCACGGGATGCGTTCCCTGGACCACGACTACGTCGACGAGCTCATCGGCCGGCTTCGACGCATCCCCCCCGACCGGAAGCCCTGCTGGGGATCCTTCACGTACCCCGTCATGGTCGCCCATCTGGTGCAAGTGGTCCGCTATTCGATGGGGCGCTTCGGCTCGCTGCCGGTGCACGGGGGATGGTTCGCGCGCCGCGTACTGGCGCCGCTGGTGTTGAGGGGCGTTGTTCGCATTCCGCGGAACGTCCGGGTTCCGCGGGCAGCCCGGCCGAAGGCCGCGCCCCCGCCCCAGGACGACGTCGAAATGCTGCAGGCCCTTCTCGAGGAGTACCTGCAACGGGTCCCGGCCGACGAGCTCCGGCCTCCCCCCCACCCCTACTTCGGCGACATCGGCGTCGACGGCTGGGCCCGTTTTCACGTGGTCCATTTCGAGCACCACCTGCGCCAGTTCGGGGCCTAGACGCCTGTGGTGGAACGTTCGGAGTACGCCGTTCCACGGGCCTGTTGCGTGCACGGCCCCGGGCATAACTCCAAACCGGGCGCGTGGTTCGGTTTTCCTCGTATCCTTTTGACATGCGGGGACCTGCGCCGTATCATACGCCCTTTGGGATCCGGGCGCCGGCGTCGGCCCCGGCGGAAAGGGGCCGCCCGTGAGCGGCCGAGCCCTAGTCGGTGCCGGCGGGGGGAATGACGCAAGTAATCGCCATAGCCAACCAGAAGGGCGGTGTCGGCAAGACGACCACGGCCGTCAACCTGGGGGCGTGCGTCGCCGCGGCCGGCAAGAAGGTGCTTCTGGTCGACCTCGACCCCCAGGGCAATGCGACGAGCGGGCTGGGCTTCCAGAAAAACACCCTGGAACGCACGCTCTACGACGCCATGATCGGCGAGGAACCGCTGTCGGGCGTCATGCGTCCGACCCTGGTCGAAAACCTCAAGCTGGTGCCGTCGAACACGCAGCTTGTGGGCGCCGAGGTCGAGTTGGTCGAGGTGGAGGGACGGGAGTTCCTGCTTCGGAATTGCCTCGACCCGGTGAAAAGCGAGTTCGACTACGTGTTTATCGATTGCCCGCCCTCGTTGAGTCTGCTAACGCTCAACGGGCTGGTGGCGGCGGACGGTGTCCTGGTGACGCTTCAGTGCGAATTCTACGCGCTCGAGGGCTTGACCGAGCTGCTCCAGACCATCCTGAGGGTGCGGGGCAACCTCAATCCGAGGTTGAAGCTGAACGGGGTGCTACTCACCATGCATCAGCACACGCGGCTCTCCAACCAGGTGATCGCCGATGTGCGGGCCCACCTCGGTGACAAGGTATACGACACCGTCATCCCGCGGAATGTGACCCTGGGCGAAGCGCCGAGTTACGGGAGGCCCGTGATCTTCCATGACATCCGGTCGGCGGGAGCGCGCGCCTATCTGGCCCTGGCGCGGGAGGTGGTGGCCCGTGGCTAACATGAAGAAAAAGGGCCTCGGACGGGGCCTGAGCGCCCTTATCGGCAACGCGCCCGACCCGACGGCCCTGGATCGGCTGGACCCCGTGGTCGAGCCCGCTCCGGAGCCCGCGCCCGACGGCAGCCAACTCCTTTTCCTCGATCCGTCGGTCATCGAGCCCAACCCGATGCAGCCGCGCAAGGCCTTTGAAGAAGAGGCGCTCCAGGAGCTCGCCGAGTCGATCCGACAAGACGGCGTGCAGGAGCCGGTGATCGTCCGGAAGAAGGGCGAAGTCTACGAGCTGGTGAGCGGTGAGCGGCGGGTCCGCGCGAGCATCATGGCGGGCCTCGAGAAGATCCCCGCCGTGTGCCGGGTCGTCTCCGACTCCGACATGCTCAAGCTGGGGCTCATCGAGAACATCCAGCGCGAAGATCTCAACGCCATCGAGCTGGCCCAGGCCTATGAACGGCTCGTCGAGGAGTTCTCCTGGACCCAGGAGGAGCTGGCCGCCCAGGTGGGCAAGAAACGCGCCACCGTCGCCAACACGCTGCGCCTGCTCCATCTCCCGGCGGACGTGCAGGCCCGGGTGGCGGAAGGCGCCATAAGCATGGGCCACGCCCGGGCGTTGCTCGCCCTGGAGTCGCCCGAGGCCCAGAGCGCCGCCTGCCGGAAGATCATTGAAGAGGGTCTGTCGGTGCGGCAGACGGAAAGGCTGGCGTCGCCCCCGGAACCGAAGGAAAAGAAGCCCGCCCGGCCGAAAGACCCCAACATCGCCGGACTGGAGGACGAACTCCGACGCCGACTGGGAACCAAGGTTTCGCTGCGGGCGTCGGGCCGGAACCGCGGCCGCATCGAGATCGAGTATTTTAACCTCGACGACCTCGAACGGATCCTCGAAATCCTCCGGCGATAGCCGCCGATCAGGCAACGATTCGAGACTAGGGAATTATGCTGGACATCAAGCTGCTGCGAGAAGACCTCGCGACCCTCAAGACCGCCCTGGCAAACCGGAACGCGAAAGTCGAGCTCGAACCTCTGGTGGAGCTCGACGAGCGGCGCCGGCAGACGCTCTTCGAAATGGAGCAGCTTCGGGCCGAGCAGAACCGCGCCTCGGAGGAGATCGCCCGCCGCAAGAAGGCCAAGGAGGACGCCTCGGAGGCCATCACGGCGATGCGCGAGGTCAGCTCCCGCGTCAAGGCCCTCGAGGAGCAGGTGCGGGAGGCCGACGAGTCGCTGCAGGCGGCGCTGATGCTGATCCCCAACGTGCCGGACGGCACGGTTCCCGTGGGACCCGATGAATCGGCCAACCGCGTCGAACGGACCTGGGGCGAGCCTCCGTCTTTCGACTTCGAGCCCAAGGACCACGTGGACCTCGGCACCGCCCTGGGCATCATCGATTTCGAGACCGCCGCCCGCATGTCCGGCGCCCGGTTCACCGTGTTGCGGGGCGCCGGGGCGCGGATGGAACGGGCCCTGACCCAGTTCATGCTCGATGTCCACACCCGGGAACACGGCTATACGGAAATCCTGCCGCCGTTTCTGGTCAATTCCGACAGCATGCGCGGCGCGGGCCAGTTGCCCAAGTTCGCCGAAGACGCCTTCTGCATCCGCGATCGCGACCTGTGGCTGGTGCCCACGGCGGAGGTGCCCCTTACCAACCTGCATCGCGGCGAGATCCTGTCCGAAGAGGCGCTGCCCTTGCGCTATACCGCCTACACCCCGAGTTTCCGCAGCGAGGCCGGCTCCTACGGCAAGGACACGCGGGGCATGATGCGCCAGCACCAGTTCGACAAGGTCGAGCTCTACAAGTTCGCCCCGCCCGAGCAGTCCTGGGACGAGCTCGAGAGCCTCACCCGCAACGCCGAGGCCATCCTTCAGAAGCTCGGCCTGGCGTACCGGGTCATCACCCTGTCCACGGGCGACATGGGCTTTGCGGCGGCCAAGACCTACGACATCGAGGTATGGCTGCCCGGTCAGAACCGCTACCGCGAGATCAGCTCCTGCTCGAACTGCACCGATTTCCAGGCGCGCCGCGCGGGAATCCGCTTCCGCCGGGAACGCCGGAACGAGTTCGTCCACACCCTGAACGGCTCGGGCCTTGCCGTGGGGCGCACGCTCATCGCCGTCCTCGAAAACTACCAGCAGGCCGACGGCACCGTCGTGGTGCCCGAGGCGTTGCGGCCCTACATGGGCGGCCAGGACCGCATCGCCGGGGCCGAGTAGCGCGCAACCCCCCGGGCGGCCGCACTGAATGCCGACTTTCAAACGAGGCGGCCGTTCGCGCGGCCCGGGCTCGGCCCCCGCGGCTCCTGCATCAAAAAATGCAGATCCCCACGCGAAGGAGTTATACTAATCCTCTTTGGTTGTGCGGCGCGGGCGGTGCGCTTACCCGAAAGTCCGCGCTCGGCGCCGCGGCGGATTCAACGCAGGGGGATGATCCTTGAGCAGGCGGGCAGTTCAGTTTGGCGCCGGCAACATCGGGCGCGGCTTTCTCGGGCAGCTTTACTGGGAATCGGGCTATCATACGACGTTCGTGGACGTGGTGGACGAGGTGGTCACGGGACTCCAAACCCGCGGCCAATACCCCCTCCGGATCGTCTCTGACACGACCCGCGATCTCACCATCACCAACGTCACCGCCATCCATTCCAAGGACACCGAGGCCGTCGCCCGGGCCATCACCGAGGCGGACATTGCCGCCACCGCCGTGGGGGTACCGGTGATCCCCAAGCTTGCGCCCACCCTCGCCGCCGGCATCGCCCGGCGCTTCTCCGACGACAACGCCCCGCCCCTCAACTTCATCGTGTGCGAGAACCTCATCGGCGCGGGCTCGTTCCTGCGCGAGAAAGTCCGGGAGCACCTCGAGCCGCGCTTCCACCGCGCCCTCGACGAGAAGGTCGGGTTCGTGGAGGCCAGCATCGGGCGCATGGTCCCCATCATGACGGAAAAAGAGAAGGCGGAAGACCCGCTCCTGGTCTGTGTGGAGCCCTATTGCGAGCTGCCCGTCGACATCGAGGGGTTCAAGGGCCCCATTCCGCCCCTGGCTCACATGCAGGCCAAGCCCAATTTCAAGGCCTACGTGGAGCGCAAGCTCTTCGTCCACAACGCCAGCCACGCGGCCACGGCCTACCTCGGTTATTTCCGGGGCCACGAATACTTGTGGCAGGCCATGGAAGACCCGACGGTGCGGCGGGAAGTGGAAGGCCTGCTCGCGGAGACGGAAGCGGGCCTGGCGGCGAAGCACGGCCTGGACCGCGCCGAGCTCAAGGCCCACGGCGAAGACCTCCTGCGGCGTTTCCACAACAAGGCCCTGGGCGACCAGGTGTTCCGTGTCGGGAAGGATCCGATCCGCAAATTGGGCGTCAACGATCGGCTCGTCGGCGCGGGTCTGATGTGCCTCGAGAACGGGGTCGAACCGGCCCATGTCGCGTTTGTGACCGCCGCGGGGATACACTACGATCACCCCGACGATCCCGCCGCGCAGCAGATCCAGGCCCTTCGACGGGAACGGGGAATCGACGGCGTGATCGCCCAGATCTGCGGGATTCCCACGGATTCGCGGTTCGCCGAGCTCATCCGGGCGGGCGCCGAACGGCTGGCACGCGAAGGATGGCTCTCATAGCGAAGTTTACCGGCGCCGGCGCTGGGGAAACCGCCGGGCCGACGGTCGGGGCCGGAGGCGGCGCCTTCGGTCCGGGTTAGCACCGCGCACAGCGGCAGAGAAGGTGTTTTCATGCACGAAATCAAGATGCCTCAGATGGGCCAGTCGGTCGAGGAAGCCTCGATCGTCCAGTGGTTTAAGAAGGAAGGCGACCCCGTAGAAAAGGGCGAGCCGCTGGCTTCGATCCAGACGGACAAGGCGGAGATCGAATACGAATCGCCGGAAAGCGGCGTGCTGCGCAAGATCCTGGTCGAGCCCGACGAGCTTGTCCCGGTCATGACCGTCATCGCCCTGGTGGGCGAAGCCGATGAGCCGCTTCCCGACCTGTCGTCGTACGGCGTCGACGGCGGCGCCTCCGCTCCGCCCGCTCCGGCCGCCGAAGCCGCGCCCGCACCGGTTGAACCCGCCGTTCCCGCGGCGCCCGCTCCCACCGACGGGGGACGCCAACCCGTGTCGCCTCGGGCCCGCGCCAAGGCCCGCGAGCTGGGCGTCGATCCGGCCCAGGCGAAGGGCAGCGGGGTCGGCGGACGGGTTGTGGAGGCCGACGTCGTCGCCCTCGCCGAATCCGGGGCAGCCGTCAAGGCCTCGCCCACGGCGCGGCGCGTGGCGGAAGCGGAAGGGGTCGATCTCGCCGCGGTCGCGGGCACGGGTCCGCGCGGCAAGGTTATGAAGGCCGACGTCCTTCGGGCCGCGCCCGCACCGGAAGCGGCCCCGGCGCCCGCCGAAGCGCCTGCGGCGACTCCTTTGCCGGCGGGCGACGTCAAACGCATCCCCCTCAGCCCCATGCGCCGCGTCATCGCCCAGCGCATGGGCGAGAGCAAGTTCTCGGCGCCTCACTACTACGTTACCGTGGAAGTGGACATGGCCGCCGCCGTGACCTTCCGGACCGGCATCGGCACGTTCAAGCCCTCGTTCAACGACCTGGTGGTCCGTGCCACGGCCCGCGCCATCCAGAAGTTCCCGCAGGTCAACGTGCGGTGGGCCGGAGACGCCATCGAGCAGATCGCCGACATCAACCTCGGCGTCGCGGTGGCCCTGCCCAACGGCCTCATCGTCCCCGTGCTCAAGCGCGCCCAGGACATGTCGCTCCAGGACATCAACCGCGCCACGCGCGAGCTCAGCGAGAAGGCCCGCACCGGCAAGCTGACGCCGGACGATTACACGGGCAACACCTTTACCATCTCGAACCTCGGCGGCTTCGGCGTGGACCATTTCACGGCGATCATCAACCAGCCCGACAGCGCCATCCTGGCGGTGGGCCAGATCAAGGACCGGCCCGTGGTCATCGACGGCGGCATTCACGTGCGGCCCATCATGAAGCTGACCCTCTCGAGCGACCACCGCGTCATCGACGGCGCCGTGGCCGCCCAGTTCATGGGCACCTTGAAGCAGATCCTCGAGGCGGCGGATTTTTAGGAGCGGTAGTTTCCGATTGGCTGACTGGTTGTCGGCCAATCGCACGGGAGCGTGTTCATGATTCAATGCGACGTGGCGGTAATCGGCGCGGGCCCGGGAGGCTATGTGGCGGCCATCCGGGCGGCCCAGCGCGGCGCCAAGACCGTGGTGGTCGAGCGCGGCGAGCTGGGAGGCGTCTGCCTGAACGTGGGGTGCATCCCCACCAAGACCCTCATCTACACGGCGGAGCTGTACCGCAAGTTGCAGCACGCCGGGGACTACGGCCTCGACGTGCCCCAGGCCGGCCTCAACATGAAGGCCCTCCTCAAGCGCAAGGAGGGGGTCGTCCGGCGCAACAAGGGCGGCATCCAGTCCTTGTTCAAGGCCCACGGCATCGAGGTGGTGAAAGGCGACGCGTACGTGGCGTCCCCCGGGCGCATCGTGGCGGGCAACGAGGAGGTCCGGGCGAAATCCATTATCGTCGCCACGGGCAGCGCCCCGGCCCAGATCCCGGGCCTCGAGACCGACGGCGTCACGGTCATCACCAGCACCGAAGCCCTCGAGCTTACGGAGATTCCCAAGCGCATCGCCGTGATCGGCGCGGGCGCCATCGGGGCCGAGTTCGCCAGCCTGTGGAACATCTTCGGCGCAGAGGTCACCCTCATCGAAATGATGCCCGACATCCTGCCGCGGGAAGACGCCGAGCTGGCCCAGAAACTGGCGGCCCTGTTCAAGAAGCGCGGCATGGACATCCGGACCGGCACCACCGTGGCGCGCATCGACCGGCACAAGAAGGGCGCCCACCTCGAGCTCAAGGGCACCGGGGCGGGGGCGCTGGACGTGGACCTCGTCCTCATGGGAATTGGGCGGCGCTTCCATTCGGAAGTGGTCACCCGAGAGCCGAGCCTCGGCGTGAAGCTCGGGAAGCGGGGCGAGATCCTCGTCAACGAGCGGATGGAGACCAACGTGGCGGGCCTGTACGCCATCGGCGACGTCACGGGCAAGACGCTGCTGGCCCACGGCGCCTCGGCCGAAGGCCTGGTGGCGGTCGAGAACGCCCTGGGCGGACGGGCCGTCATGGACTATCGCTCCATCCCGGCGTGCACCTTCACGTCGCCGGAAGTGGCCAGCGTGGGGATGACCGAACGGGAGGCCCGAGACGCGGGCATCGACGTCAAGGTCGGCCGGTTCTCGTTCCTGGCGAGCGGGCGCGCCCAGGCCATGAGCGAGACCGAGGGCATGGTCAAGATCGTGGGCGACGCCCGGACCGACGAGCTCCTGGGCGTACACATCCTCGGTGCGGAGGCCGGTGAGCTCATCGCCGCCGCCGCCGTTGCCATGAAGATGGAAGCCACGGTGGAGGAGCTGGCCCACACCGTGCAGACCCACCCCACCCTGTCCGAAACCATCATGGAAGCGGCGGAAGACTACTTTGGCGTGGGCATCCATACGCCGCCCGCGCGAAAGCCCGCCAAAGTCTGATGACGCTCGGTGTCCCCGCGCCGTCGAAACGTCTCGGCGGCGCGGGGCACCGCCTTCACCCCGATCTTTCCCGGCCACGACGTGTGTGGCGCGCTTTTCGCAAGCGGACCCGTTGCGCTACACTGAACCGATGGATATCGAGAATCGAACCGAGTCCTCCCCGACGGCGCCCGTGGAATCGGCGCCGGCAGACCCCTTGCCTCCCGCGGAGGTTCACCTTCCGTTGAAAGACCGGGCATCGGCGGCCCGCCGCGAGGTCCGCGAGAACGTTGCCTGTCTCGTCGCGCTCCTGGCGCTGGCCTTTCTGCTCCTCCTGCCCGCATGGACCCGGGGAGAGGTCCCCATTCGCGCCGATTACGCCTACACCCTCGCCCCCTGGCATCCTCCGGAGGCCAAGCTCGTCCCCGCCGATGCGCTGCTGTCGAAGGCCCAGGCCACGCGGTACCTGCCGTGGTACGTTTTCCTCTCCGATTCGGTGGCCCGGGGCGATTCCCTGTTGTGGAATCCCCGGGAGGGCGCGGGCGCACCCTTCATGGCGTTGTGGCGGACCCGCGTGTTTTCTCCCTTCTCCCTGCCCTTCTACGTGCTTCCCCTGGCCACCGCGTTCAAAATATCGGCCTTGTTGAAACTCATCGTCGCGGGCGTGTGCGCCTTCTACGTGGGAAGACGCTTCGGACTGGCGGCGCCCCTGGCGCTCCTCCTGGCGGCGGCCTATCAGATGAGCGGGCACGTGCTGCTGCGCCTCGATGCCCCCCTCTCCGACGTGGCGCCCTGGCTGCCCCTCCTGCTCCTCTTCACCGAGCAGATCGCGGTCGAATACTGGCTCGCCTGGCCCTTCGGCAGCCTGGTGTGGGCCTTGATGCTCTTCGGCGGCGAACCGGAACTGGCGGCCGTCGCCGCGGGGTTTACCGCCGTATACCTGGCGTGGCGATTCGCAACGGAACGGGCCCGGCCCGGCGAGATTGTGGGCGGTTTCCTCGCCCTGGGGCTCAGCCTCGCCCTGGGCGCCGGCCTCGCCGCGATACAGATCCTGCCGTTCCTCGAATTCGTCCGCGAGGCCGCGTCCACCGGGAAATTCGCCGTCCGCACGCCCATGGGCCTTACGGATGCCGCCCTGCTGTTCGTGCCGCCGTCCCTATCGAGCCTGCATGAGAGCGCCTCCGATCCGGAGGACCTCTCTCGCGCCCTGACGACACCTCTCCTGTACCTCGGCGTCGTCCCCCTGGTGATGTTGCCGCTGTGGGCCTCGGTACGCCGTTTCGCGGCGCCCCGGGTACGCGCGCGCGTCGAAGGCCTCCTCGCCACGGCCCTGCTTTTCACGGTCGTGGGAGCCCTCTTGAGCCGGATTCCGGCCGTGCCCGCTCCAATCTCCGGGATCGGCATCGACCACTACCTCGCCTTCAACGCTTTCGCCGCGGCCTATGCGTCGGCCTGCGCGGCCCAGCAATGGGTGCTCCTCAATGCGCGTCAATGCACCGTTGCCATCCCGCGGTTTCTCATCGTGCTCGGCG
>CAYVOE010000096.1:0-13261 GCA_964452795.1 uncultured Nitrospiraceae bacterium | reverse complement strand
AGTTCGACGAAGATCAGGTGAACCTCGACCGCTTCACGCCGCGCTATCCCGCGTGGACCTGGAAGTTTCTGAATCCGCTGGCGTGGTTCTACTTCGCGGGCATCCCGGTAAGCCTGCTGTTCCTGGCGCGGCTGCGCCGGCCGGGGGCCGACACCCGGGCCTTGTTCATCGTCTTTGCCCTGACCTTCGTGGCGCTTGACCTGCTGTACCTGGGCCGGGGCGAAGGCGAGCGGTCGGCCCTGTACGTCTTTCCCTTCCTCGTGGTGCCTGCGGCCCACGCGCTCGATGCCATGGGCGCCGCCGCGGCGTCCCGAGCCCCGCTGGTCGCCACCCTGTCGTTCCTGGCTTTTCAGTGCTGGCTTACGGAGTCGTTGTTCTACACGTACTGGTAGCGGCGGGCGGGCTCATTCGACTTACTCGCGTATCGTCGCCTCGCCGGTCGACCGCTTCCGATGCCGGGCACAGACAACACGGAGGGCAAGCAGGGCCGCCCCCGCCCCCACCAGGATCATGGTGGCCGGTTCGGGCACCACGATGCTCCCGTCCCGCGACGGCGGCTCCCATCTCGGAGGAACGATGGGAACGAACGGAAAACCGAGGGCGGTCGTGGTGGCGCTTCCCGGGAGCAGGAAGGGCAACCCCACGGCGGGCACGAGGTAGAAGGGCACCAGGAGGTGGTTCAGGACGGCGTCGTGGCTGAAGAAGTAGTCGCCCGCGGGGAGGGTGAGGGGTTCCTCGAGGGCATAGGTCAGGCGCCAGATGGGGCGCGCATCGCGTTCGAGCTCGGTCCAGTCCCGTTCCACGCCGGTCTTGACGTATTCGAACTTGCCCCGGACCGTCTCGGTTGAGAAGACGTTGCCCGTGAAGCTGTCAATCTCGGGCAGGGGAATCTCCGGATTCTCCGGCCGGACCGCCGCCGTCCAGATGTTCATCCGGAAGCCCACGCGGAAGTCGTTGGGGTCGAACCCGTCGACGCAGGCGAAATAGCCGCTGATGCGGTTGAAGGTGATCGGCTCTTCCAGCCGAAAGGCGCCGGCGTAGATCATGTCATAGTTGTTCGACATGCTGAAGAAACTGGAGAGCCCCGGCGCGAAGAGCGTGGGCGCGCCGGATGCGTCGAGCCGAGCCCGGTAGAAGGTTCCGGTCTGACCGTCTTCGATGCCGTGGTTGACGTAGAGGAGCGTGTCGTCGGACCACATGGTCATGGCCAGGGTGGTGGTCGGGGGGAACCAGTCGCGGTATTGCCAGGCCTGGATGGGGAGGTCCCAGTCGGGGTCGTCCGTTACGAAACGAAAGGTTGCGCCTTCCGGGTAGGCCTCGCCCGTCGGGAAAGCTCCGCCGGCGCCTCGACCCGTGGTGATGACATGGTAGTAGCCGACCTGATCGGTCTGGTGCTCCGCCCGTCCGTTGAAATCGGACGAGGTCGAATCCGCTGCTCCTGCCACGGCCCCCACGAGGAGAAGCAGCCTTCCCACCAACGCAAACATGACGAAAAGTCCTATCCCCAGGTTCCCCCGAACCCCACGCCAATTATAGCACAATGACGACTAAAAGGCCAGAATTGAATCAAATCCGGATTAGCCCTTTTCCCGTCGCTTCCCGTCCGTTTCCGAGCGCGGCCGCGTGTGAACATCGGGCATGAGCGCCGGAGGAGCACGGTCTCCCTTTGCCCTGCCTATCGGCATGGAATCGGCGCAACTGAACTCGGCGGAGGCATTGCCTGGGGAGAGGAGACCCTGTCCGCCATCGGGTAAGGCAAAAGCGACTCGGTCGACTTGGACGATATGGGACGAATGGAAGAACCATGCGGAAGTTGGCGAGCTGCCCGGCGTTTTGCGATGAATTTTCACTTGTCCACTTTTGAACGGGGAAAACGGAGAAGATCGGGATTCGAATCCGGCGTCGCCTTCTCACTTTTACGGGCTTCTTCGCACCCGCCGCGGCGTATAATGGGCGTGGAAGGAGGCAAGGGGTGGCCACGGTCGGCGCGACAACAAAGGCGGAGCGTGCATCATCGGCCCAATGGATCCGTCGCGGCGGATGGCTGGCGGCGGGTCTGGTGGCGGTGTGTCTGTGGCAGGACGGGGCGTTTCTGGCCTCGAGCCCTTACCCCTTCGGCATCGACGGCTACTACTACGCCGCCGTGGCGGAGGGAGGCGCCGGCGCCTCGACGGGCCGCGTTACCGCGTGGCTGCCCACGCAGATCCTTCGCGGACTGGGACAGGTGCTGCCGGCTCCGGCGGCGGCGAAGGTCTTTGGTGTGGCGGCGCTCTACGGCACCGGGGCAGTGGCTTTCCTGCTTGTGCTGCGGATTTCCCGGAGTCCGGCCCTGTCGCTGCTGGCCTTGTTCCTGGTGGTCAAGGGATTTATGCGGGCCGAGTTGCTGGTCAATTTCCCGCGCCAGTCCCTGGGTCACCTCGAGGTGATGCTCCTGGCCCTGTACCTGGCGGGGGAGACCGGACGGTGGGTTTTTCGCGGCGGAGCGGTGGTGCTGTTGCTGGCGTGCGCCGCAGCCACCCATCCGGTCGCCTTTGTGATGGGCGTACTCCTGGTGATATCGGACCTCGCCCTCCGGGCCTTCGAACGGGCTGCAGACCCGGGACGCGGGGGCCTCTGGCGACGCCCCTACACCGGATTTCTGGTCCTGGCGTGGGCCGTGCCGTGGGCGATGACCTTCGGGTTGAACGCGTTGTCGGGGTACGCGGGTCCGTGGCGCCACATGCTGCACCTGTCCACGACGCGGGTTCCGCGGTTCAACGTCCCCCTGCTCTACGACGGGCTGAGCCCCATCACCCCCGTCGCGCCCCTCGTGTTGATCGAGACTTTGGCGCTTTGCGCGGCCCTGGTCGTCTTCGCCGTGTTTGGAGCCCGCGTGGAGAGGCATCCGCGGCATCTTCCGGGCCTGCGCCGACGGTTGCGGGCGGGCCTTCGGTTCATGCCGGCGACGGCGCTGACCTTCTCGCCGTTCCTGCTGGGGGCGGAGGTCTATTCCGTGGGGCTGCACTTCCGGCTGGTCTGCGCCCTGGGGATGGCTGCGGCGGTCCTGGTGCCCCTGGCGGTGTCGCTCGCGCTTCGACCGAGGCGCCGTCGACGGGTCGGGGTCCTGATTGCCGCGGCGGCGCTGGCGGTGCTGCCGCCGGCCTGGCCCCCTTCGGTACGGCCCCTGGACGACGGAGGCGCCCTCGACCGCGCCATGCGAGCCGTTGCCTCCGAGATTCCGGAGGACGCGGTCATCATCACGAGCCTCCGCATCGGGAACATGGTGACGGCGCTGTGGGATCGGCCGCGGGTCATCGCCACGCGCTATGAACCCGATCTGTCCCGCGCCCGCTACTATCGCCTCACGGTTTTCCATCCGGAAGTGCGGACGCGGCTGGAGGCCCATGCCCGGTCCCGACCCGACTCGGAAGCGCCCCGGGCCCTGACCGGGCCGTGGATGCTGGTGCCGGAGGGTCTGTACCGCGACTTCCGGGAGGAGCTTCGCGCCGCCGACCCGGCCCTGGCGAAAAACTTGATCGAGTAGCCGGGGGGATCTGGTATACTAGGGGGCGAAGGTGAAGGGTTTCTCCGTAACTCGACCGTTCGTTCCGTACCGCTCCAACCGCTTACCGAAGGACCGTACCCGAGGCTTCCCTTAGAAAAAGGAACAGTCGCGATGAAGGTTCTAACCGCTGTGGTGCTCGTCTTGGTGGGTCTGGTTTCCTTTAGTGCCGGAGCAAGCGATATCCGCGATCTCGAGAACAGCCTGTACTCCGTCGAGGCCTTTACCGCGGCCGCCGAGCAGTACAAGGGGTTGTACGGCGGGCCTTCGGGCTGCTACCGCCGCGGGCCGGTGATGCTGTCGGCCGAAGATTCGGGCGCCGGCGCGGGCACGGAGCTGGCCAATACCCTGCCCCTCATCGCGGTTGTGGGCGTGCTGATGGCGGCCGATGCCGTCCATCGCCGCCGGAACCGCCGTCCGCGCGACTAAACACTCTATCCCGGATACATATGTGCGCTGCCCGGGGCGCGTACGCGACCTCGGCAGGGGAGCTCCGTGCTAATCGAGAAAGCGCGCGAGCCGTCTGCGGCGTCAGGGGGTTGACCAAAGGCGGTCGAGCAGGGTGCCCGTGTGTTCGACCACCCGGTCCAGGGCATCGGGCACCAGCTTGGAATAGAAGACTTCGTGGCCGCCTCGGGGGAAGGCTTCCCGGATGGGGAGATAACCCACGTACATGTTGCAGCAATGGGCGACATAGGTGGGGTATGCGGGAGACGCCATCTTGATTCGGAGCTGGCCCTCGACGAAGGGTTCTCCCGGGAGGCCCACCAGCGCGGAGCGGCCGATGCGGAAGGCCTGGACCTCGTAGTTCATCACCGGCTCCCGCTCCTTGAGGAGGTGGCGGCTCATGATTCCGGCGGCGCGCATCCATTGGGCGTCGACGGTCCGCTGAGGCGGGCGCGAGGCCTGTTGCGACGTCTCGTAGGCGGCATAGCCCGCCGAGTCGCACCAGAGGGGCTCGGGATGCTTCTCGAGCGTCGCTCGGGCGGATTCCAATTCGGCGGGGTCGATGTCGCGCATGGGGATGGGCAAGGGATCGAAGGCGCAATCGATGCGGGCGTCGTCCTCCTCGGCCAAAGTCTCGAGCACGTTGCGGCTGGTCTCGGCGAGGATACGGCCCATGCGGCGGTGGTCGGCGACGAAGTCGGGATCGAAGGGATCCCAGGGATTGATGTTGCCGCAACAGCCGTTGACGACGAGGGCGACGCAGTTTGGCCCGAGGGTCCGCTCCATCTCGGCCGCCCAGGCGCCGCACCAGTCCGCCGACACCACTTCCTTCGGAAAGACGTTCACGGGGTGGGCCGTGTGGTGGAGCAGGCAGGCCCGCACCTCGAGCCGGTCGTTCTGGAACACCATCAGACCCACTTCCGGATCGATGGGACCTTCCAGGTACCGGATGTAGGTAGGTCCGAGCGGGGGCGACCAGCGGGGGCCGGGCATGCGGACCGAACCGTCCTGCATGACGGCTCGCCGGTTGAATTGAACGCGGCCCTCGACGCCGCTGCCGACGCGGAGGTGGACAGGTTCCAGGGCGGCATGGGCGGCGTCGAGGGCTTCGAGGATGCGCTCGAAGGCGAAGGGGAAATAGCGCGAGTCGCCGCCGGCGAGCCATTCCATCTCGGGCGGCACGTTCTTGAAATCCTCGTCGAACATGAAATGGCCGAGGGACGGCGCCGTGTGGGTCTGGGTGGCGTGGACCATCACGGCGTTGGGGTCGATGGAGAAGCGGCGCGCGGCCTCCTCGCGGATCCGGGCGACCCATTCGCGCGTGACGATGGTGAGGTCCAGCACCACCAGACACACCTTGCGTCCGTCCTGCTCGAGGAAGAGGGCCTTGGCGTGGAGGGGGTCGTACACGTACTGGCCCGGGCGGAACCAGCCCACTTCGCCCGCCATCTGGACCTTCTCGCGGGGGGTGATGTCCACCCGGGCGGCTCCGGCGTACAGCTGATGAGGTCCAAGGGTCTTTGTCATAGGTGACGATGACCTTTCAACGGTTCGGCGTGCCGTCGGCCGCGGGCGCGTTCATTTCTCGGAGACCGGGACACATGCGGCCGCGAGCTCTTCCGGCGTTCGCGCTTCGTCGATGACGTAGACCGGCGACGGGCCCAGCGTCGTGGCAGAGCCGGAAATGGGGGCGCCGACGACGTTCCGCAGCGTGCTGCCCTCCGGGACGGTCAGCCGCCAAGGGAGTTCGGCTTCGTCTTCCGCGGCCCATGCGGCCAGCACCGAGCGGTCGCCGCACCGGAAGGCGTAGCCGTAGAGACCCTTCGGGGCGGAGGCGCCGTCCGACGGGGAAGGATTCCAGGGGGCAACGAACTGCGGCTCGGGGCCGAGGACGTTGGCGAGGGCGCTCTGGGCGGCGTAGAACTTCCGGGGCTGGCCCAGCTCGGCCTGGAGGGGGTTGTCCATGTTCCAAGAGACGTTGTTGACAAGGCCCTCGATGCCCTGGTGGTAGAAGATCTTCTCCGAGTTGTGGGCCAGCATGATGAGGGCGTGGCGCACGGCCCAGTCGGAGGCGAGCCGCTCGTCGCGAATCTGGACGGTCGCGGAGAAATGGCCCCGGGGCGCGAACCACGGGGTCCAGGGCTTGTCGTCGGCGGCGTAGTACCCGCACTCGGTGAGCCAGATGGGGCGTCGCCCGGCGGGGTGGGCGTCCATCAGGGCCAACAGCTCCTCCATCTTGCCGATGAAGCCTTCGGGCGTTTTCTCCCAGAGGCCGTAGGGGTGGATGCTGTAGGCGTCGACAAAGGCGAGGCCGCCGGCGTCGATGAACTCCTTCGCCGCCTCCAGGGGATGGGACTGAATGCCGCCGATGACACGGCAGTCGGGGTCGGCGGCTTTCATCGCCTTGTACGCGCCCTCGAGGAGACGCACGTAGTCGGCGGCCGTGTAATCCGCTCCGGGCAGCTTGTGCTCGGGCCCGGGCAGGGACGTGATGGTGAAGGGCTCGTTGTAGAACTCCCAGTGGCCGATTCGGTCGCGGAACCGTTCCACCGTGTTCTCGATGAACCGGTAGAGCTTGTCCGGTTCGGCGGGCGCGTAGCCGAGGCGCACCCACTGGGGCGGCCACGGGGGAGGATCGGGCACGTGCTTCTCAACGCCTTCGGGAGCCGACGACGCCCACGTGGTGCTGCCGTAAGGGGGGAGCAAGCCGAGGATTCGCAGGCCGGCGTTCTGTTCGTGGGCGGCTTGGCGCTCCACGGCGTCGTATTGTATCCGGCCTTCTTCCGGTTCAATCTGGTCCCAGTCGAAGGCGCAGTTGCGGGCCCATACCACGCCGGCCGCCCGGAGCGATCGACACAGTTCCTGCGTCGTGGGGGCGTGGTTGATGCCGAAGGGAGAGTCATCGTGACCGTAGGGTTCGATGACGGCGAACTTCAGTCCGGCGCTTCCCTTGTGCTCCTGCGCTTCCCAGTCGAGGGCGGCGCGGTAAAATCCCGTGTCGCCGAGCTCGAGCGGCCAGGACGCCTCCGTCGTGTCGCCCGCGGGCACCGTGAGGGCGAATTCCGGCACCTGCCGGGCCTCGTCGAAGTAGTCGGTGACGGCGGCCCGGGCGCGGAGCTCGACGGGCTCGGCGGTGGCGTTGGCGACGGCTACGCGCAGCGTCGCGGGCGCTCCGGTGTCGAAGATGTTGCCGAAGCGATCGGTGTGAAAGCCCACTTCCACCGGGGAACGGCGAGCGTAGTCCGTGGGCTGGGCGGCTTTCTCGAACTGAACGGCGTCGATCCAGACGGTGGCCTCGGCGTCTTCCGACTCGAGGTCCGGACCGACGGCGACGAAGGCCTGGGGTTCGTCGGCGACCCAGGTCAGGGAGTGGCGCGTCCACGTATCGGTCAGTTCCACGGTCACGGCATGGTCGGGCTGCGTGTAGTACCCGACGCGGGGATCCACCCCGATGCGGATGAGGAGCCGGGCGCGGGTGCCGGGCTTGTCGGTCCGCAGGTAGGCGGAGAGGGTGTAGGTCTCGCCTACCTCGACGGGGATCCACCCGATGTTGGCCGCGAGGGGGGAGGTCTGCGACACGGTGGCGGCGGGATAGCCGTCGTACTGGGTCACCGGCGTCTTGCCGGGTCCTAGTTCGATCTTGAGGCAGGACGACCCATCCACGGCGTCTTCCTGTACCACGTTGCCGTGAAGCCCGCAGAGGTCTCCGCCCCAGGCGGTGGGGCGGCCGATGCTGGACCAGCCGCAGGGCCCGCATTCGAAGCTGCTGTTGGGTACGAGATTCCTGGCGTCCGTAGAGGGAATTTGTGGATTCCAGAGGGGCCGGACATCGTCCGCCGCCGCGGCGCCGCTCGCGTACGCGCTCGCCACGACCAGGGCCGAGGCCAAAGCCCGCATTGACCTCCTCATGGCAACGCTCCTCCTTTTCATGGCGCGGCGCTCTCGCCGGTGGCTTCGAGGACGCAGGCCCGGGCCAGCTCTTCCGCCGGCAGGGTGTCGCTGACGACGTATACGGGAGAATCGCCCAGCGGGGCGTTGGTTCCGGTCAATGGCGCGCCGACGATATTGAGGCACTCCGCCTCGGCGGGGGCGCGGAGGGTCCATCCGGCGCCGGTGTTCTCGTCGGACGGTGCCCATGCGATCAGCACCGCCCGCGAGCCGCACTGGAACGCATACCCGTAGACCCCGCCGGCCTCACCGCCGTCCGTGGGTTCCGGTCGGGCGAGGGGAGCGGCGTACTTCGGCGCGGGACCCAACAGATCGGAGAGGGCGGCCTGGGCGGCGTAGAGCTTGCGCGGCACGCCGGCGTGGACGGTCATCCACGACTCGAGGATCATGACGTCGTCGTTGGGGTCGGCGCTGGCGGCCCCGCCCCAGTGGTAGCAGATCTTCTCGACGCCGTGGGCCAGCATGATGGCGGCGTAGCGGACCGAGTAGTCGGCGCATTCGCGCTCGTCGCGCAGGAGCCGGTTCGGCGCCCAGGGCACCGGGCTGATGACGTAGGGCTCGTAGGGCAGCGTGTCGGAGCCGTAGTAGCTGTACTCGGTCATCCAGATGGGCTTGCGTCCGGATGGGGTGGCGTCCATGTGCCGGAGGAGCTCCTCCATCTGGGGGATGTAGCCTTCGGGCCGGCGCAGGCCGGGGTAGATGTGCAGGTTGAAGATATCGAGGTGGTCGAGTCCGCCCGCCTGGCAGAATTCCTCGGTCAGCAGGTCCGGACGCGCGCTGAGCCCGCCGATGGTCCTGGCCTCGGGGTCCGCCGCCTTCACGGACTCGTGGAAGACTTTCAACAGGGCGATGTAGTCCTCGACCGTGTAATCCGCCTCGGGAAGTGTGGGGATGGTGGCGTCCAACTGGTTCACGTTGGGGAGGGAGTGGATGGTGTAGAGCGGCTCGTTCAGGTATTCCCAGACGTGGATCCGGTCCTTGAAGTGGTTGACCACCGTCTTCACGTAATTGGCGAAGGATTCGTGTTCCCGCGGGGCGTAGTAATAGGGATTCCACCAGATGCCGGGGGCGAAGGTCTCGGCGCCTTCCGGCGCTTCCGTATTCCATGAAACGGAAGGGAAAGGGGGCAGCTGCTGGACGTTCTTCATGCCCGCTGCGAGGACCCGGTTGACGTGGGCGTCGGCCGCTTCGAACCGGAATTGTCCCTGCTCGGGCTCGAGGACCTCCCATTCCATGGTCCATTCGCGGGCCCACAGGGCGCCTGCCCGGACCATGTGGCGCGACAGGTTGTCGGTGCTGGGCGAGTGGTTCATGCCGAAGACCGAGTCGTCGTGTTCATACGGCCGGATATAGGCCAGGCGCAGCGTCGCTTCGTGGGACACGCCGTTGGCGTCCCACGTCGCCCGCACGCGGTAGAAGCCCGGATCTTCAAGGCCGAGATCCCAGTCCTGGGCCAGCCGGCCGTGGGGCGGCACCTCGATCGCTCGGCGCAAGGTCGCCACGGGCCGGTCGAAGTAGTCCTCGACAGTCAGGCGGACCATGACGCGGGCCGGGACCGCGGTGCGGTTGGAGGCGGCCAGCTCGAGCACCACGGGTTCATCGACGGAGAAGACGTTTCCGTAGGGCGCGGCGGAGAGGCCGATCTCGACGGGCTCGCGCGGGGCGAACTCCGTGGCCTGTTCGCCTTTCTCGAGCTGAATGGCGTCGATCCACACCGTGGCCGCCGGATCGTCGTGGTTCGTAAGGTCGGGTCCCACGGCGGCGAAGGCGTAGCGCTTCTCGGCGGTGCAGGTGAAGGTGTACCGCTTCCATTCGGTATCGAGGGTCACGGTCTCCTGTCGGTCCAGCATGCCTTCGTGGGGCGCGCCGAACCGGACCTGGAGCGTGGCCGGCACGCCGGCCTTGTCGGCTTTCATATAGGCCGACAGTGTGTATGACGCGCCGACCTCGGTCTCGATCCAGCCGATGTGGGCGGCCCGCGGCGCGTTCTGCTCCACCAACTTCACCAGGGTGTTGAAGGAGCTCACCGGCGTCTTGCCCGGGCCCAGCTCCACCCGCAGGCACGCGTCGCCTTCGGCGGCGTCGCCGTGCTGCACATCTCCGTAGAGCCCCGTCAGTCCACCGGCGAACACCGCGGGCTTGCCCAGGGAGCTCCAATTGTAGGTACCGAGCTCGAAGCCGGCGTTCGGGACGGCGTTTGCGCCGGATGCGGAGGGAATGACGGAGGTCAATCGGACTTCGGGTCTGGGGATCTCGACCACCTCGACGTCGTCCAGCCACAGGGTCCCGGGGAAATCGAAATAGGCGAAAAGCTTGGTGTTATCGGAGCCGTCGAAGTCGGCGCGGAAACAGCGTTCAAACCGCTGCCAGTTGTGCCGTACGGGAAGCTGAAAAAACAGCAGGGCGGTGCCGTAGGGCGTCTTCGCTTTCATGTCGGCGTACATCTCGACGGTGACCATCCCCGGAGCCATCCCTTCCTGCCGGGCCCAGCAGGAGAATCGGTACCACTTGCCCTTCTCGATTTGGGGAAAGCCGTACTGGGCGAGGGTGGCGTAGCTCTCGCGCGTCTGGCGGTCGAAGGCCGTGCACGTTAGCCGGGCGGAATGACCGTCCGTGACGCCCGCGTCGCGGGTCAGGGTTTGCTCGACGCCTTCGTCTCCCTCCAGCACCCACTCGGCGATTTCTGCACCGTTTCCTTCTTCGAAGGATCCGTTGCGGACGAGGTTGGGTCCGGCGGCGTTTTCGACCGCCCCGGCGAAAGGCGCCCACAGGATGGCGGCGGCGAAAGCGAATTGTGACAACCGTTTCATGATCTCGCTCCTTCCGATGCAAGGGGCCCGGTGGGCGTTTCCTCCTCAAATGCCGACGGCAGCAGGGCCTTCCGGCCCACCGTCTGGGGATACATGCGCGCTTTGCGGAAGGCCTCCGCGAAGGCGCACCCGCACTGGTAGCCGCGGAACCGGAACTGCATTTCCAGCAGGTAGGTGACGGGGTAACCGTAGATGTGCTTCAGCCAGTCGTTCTGGCTCTGATGGCACTCCACGGCCTTGACCTTGGTGTCCCATACATCGGTGATGTCCACGTAGGTCTCCGGCACGAACCCGATGCCGCCGGGCGTGTCGTAGTACCAGATGTCGTGAACGCGGTCCGTGGGCGGGTGGTCGGTGGCGATGAGGCGCACGGCGGCCATGACGTGGGTGTCCCAGACGATCTGGCCGGTCCGCACGTGGTCCGGATGGTAGTCGTGGTCTTTGTCGGGACAGAGCAGGATGTGGGGCCGGAACCGGCGGATGACGTCGATGACGTGCCGGCGCACTTCCGGAGTGTCGTAGAGGAACTCGTCGTCGTAGCCCAGCCAGAAGAGCTCGGCCCCAATTACTTCGGCGGCGGCGCGGGTCTCGGCCTCGCGCACCTCGGCGATCTCCTCGCGCGACAGGGTGGGCGAGCCGACGTCGCCCCGGGTCATGACCGCGATGGCCACGTCGTGTCCCTGGGACTTGTACTTGGCCAGGGTGCCGGCGCAAAAGATCTCGGAGTCGTCGGGATGGGGGCTGAAGCACATGATACGCATGGTCGAAGGTCTCCGGAACGGGTTCTCCGCGAGCGGGCGCGGTCTACCAGAAGCGATAATAAATGCCAAACCAAACGAGGGCCCAGAGGGCGAACCAGAATTTCACCTGCTTGTACCAGGGCCGCGAGACGCCCTCGTCGTACTGGGCCAGCAACCGAGGGCTCCACACGTAGGTGGATACGCGGGCCGGGTCGGGCGCCGCCGTGAACACGGACACCACGCCCACCAGCACCATGGTCAGGACCTGTCCGATGAAGCCGAGGTAGAACCAGTGGGTTTCGTTGCCCAGGAGGCGGTCCGCCACGACGATGGCGATCTGCAGCAGCACCCCGCCGATCATGCCGAAGAGGGCGGCGGCGTAGGTGGTTCGCTTCCAGAGGATTCCCATGAGGAAGACGGCGATGAACGGCGCGGCGAGATAGGTCACGCCCTGCTGGAAGAAGTCGAAGATCCCCCAGCGGCGGACCTGGGGCGCCAACACGCCGGCAATCACCAGGGCCGCGAGCGAGACGATCTTGCCCGCCCGCACCATCTGATCTTCCGTCGCGTTGGGGTTGAGCTTTTTCTTGTACACGTCGAGGGAGAAGAGGGTGGCCGTCGAGTTGCTCAGCGAGCTGAGGGTGGACATGACGGCCGCGAGAAACCCGGCGAGGATGAATCCCCGCGCGCCCCAGTTGCCCGCGAAGACTTCGAGGGCGAAGGGAAAGGCCGTGTCGCGGTCTTCCAGGGGCTCGGCCATGTGCATCTCATGGATCCAGTGGAATACGACGAGCCCCAGCAGGGCGGTGGTAAGGGGGCGCAGGAAGTTGATGAACCCGCTGAACATCAGCCCCATCAGGCCGTCCCAGGTGCTGCGGGCGGTCAGGATGCGCTGGATCATGAACTGGTTGCCCACCTGGTAGAAGAGGAACACGCCGACCCCGCCCATCACGAGGCCCAGGAAGGGCGCCCGGGGATGGTCGGCGGGCTGGTACAGGTGGAAGCGCTCGGGATTGGCCTCGGCCATGGCGCTCCAGCCGCCGGGGATGCGGTTCAGGGCGACAAAGAACAACAGGGTTCCCGCGGCGATGAGCATGACGCACTGGATCATGTTGGTCCACATCACGGAGGTCATGCCGCCGCGGACGGTGTAGACGCCGACGCTGATGACCATGAGCCAGAGCACGGCGTAGAAGTTCCAGTCCGTGACTTCCGCGAAGGCCAGGGCGCCGCTGTAGAGCACGGTGACGGTGAACAGGAACACGTAGGCCAGGAGCATCACCCAGGAGTAGATGTCGGCGCAGAGGGGGCCGAACCGTTCCCGGTAGTATTCCGGAACGGTGGTGATGCGGTTCTTCAGGAGGACGGGCAGAAAGACGACCAGGAGGATGGTGTAGGTGGGGAAGGCGAACCATTCCCAGTTGGCGATGGCCATGCCCCATTCGTAGGTCATGCCGATGGTGCCCACCATCTGCTCGCTCGACACGCTGGTGGCGACGAAGCTCGTCCCGATGATCCACCAGGGCATTCGGTGGCCCGCCAGGAAGTACCCTTCCGAGGTGCCCGGCCGGCGCCGCGACACCCAGAGTCCCACGGCGACCACCGCCACCAGCGACACGGCAATCACGGCAAGGTCAACTGCGCTGAGCGCGCCCAGAACGGTTCGGTCCATTCCATCCCCTCACACGCACGATTTTGGCTTCGGTCCGTTGTGGGTTGTCGGTCTTCGGCGATCGCTCACCCGTCGTGGGCGGTGGGGTGTCGTCGGTTCTTGG
>CAYVOE010000095.1:0-13312 GCA_964452795.1 uncultured Nitrospiraceae bacterium | reverse complement strand
AATTGAGCGCCACCGCCCGGGCGTCGATGAGCCGCTTGTTTTCGAGTGCCGCCCGTTCGGCTTCCCGGTCGCGGATGCGCCGTTTCAACACGTCGATCTCCGAGGTGAGCTCGTTGATCTCGTAGTCGTTGCGCAGCCGCTGGGTGTGCAGGTACGTCTCGGCAAAGAGCACGGAAAACGGGAGGGCGAGAAAGGGGATCCACCGTATCCACCCCCGCAGAGGCCTGCGCGGCTTTCGGCCCCGTACCCGCTTTACCACGGCCCGTCCTCAATCGTTCGCAGTTTCGACGTTTCCGATCTTAACTTCAGAACGCGCAAGAGACCGTTTCGCCTCTTCCGCGCTCGATTCGCTCATGCTTCAATCATCGCCGGCCGGAATCTTCTCCGCCGCCCGCAGCCTGGCGCTGTGGGACCGCGGATTGGCCTGCACTTCCTCCGCCGACGGCGTCACCGGCTTGGGAGTCAGGATCTTCAAGGTCGGCGGATGCACCGCCCGTACCCGGCCGTCGGGATGCAACTCCCGCCGGGGGCGCGCGGCGTCGCGCAGCACGTTCTTCACGATGCGATCTTCGCCCGAGTGGAACGCGACGACGACCAATCGTCCGCCGGGGGCCAGCGCCGTCGCCGCCTGCCGGAGCCCCGCCTCGAGGCTATTCAACTCGTCGTTCACGGCGATTCGGATCGCCTGGAACACGGTGCGGGTTTCCTCGGGCGTGCCCCGCACGAAATGCAGCGCCTCGGACACCGCTTCCGCCAGGTCCCGGGTGGTCTCGAGGGCGCCGCTTCGCGCCCGCCGGATCAGGACGGCCGCAATGCGACGGGCCGGACCGACGTCGCCGTACTCCTTGAGGATTCGGGTCAGTTCGGCCTCGTGGACCGTCGCGAGGAACTCGGCCGCCGTGGGGCCTCGGGAGGGGTCCATGCGCATGTCCAGCGGCCCCGCCTCCTGAAGGCTGAAGCCGCGGGCGGGGTCGTCGAGCTGAACGCTCGAAAGGCCGGCGTCCAGGAGCACCCCGTCCACGCGGTCAAGGCCGCGCTCTTCCAGCACGGAGGACAACTCGCCATAGTTGCGGTGCACCACCTCTACGCCGGAATATCCCGCCAGACGAGCCCGCGTCCGCGCCACCGCCGCCGCGTCCCGGTCCAGGGCGAGGAGCCGCCCCCCCGACAGCCGCCGCGCGATGCGTTCCGCGTGGCCGCCCGCCCCGGCCGTGCAGTCGACGTATACGCCGTCCGCCCGCACCCGAAGCCATTCGATGGCTTCGGTGGCCAGCACAGGCACATGGCCCGCGGGACCCTTCTCCTTCCGCATGCACGATTCCGGAGGGAGGCCGCTTTCCGAGGATCTTACCTTCGGCCGGCCCGGCCCTCCGCCGGCCCCTTCAGGCCGCCTCGTGGAACATGCCGATCGCCCGGGCCTCGCTGTCGAAGGTCTCGAAGAGATTTCCCACGCCGGCCATGCGCAGCATGCGCTCGCCGTAAAGGTTCAACCCGACGAGCTTGATGTCGCCGTGGCTCTCCCGCACCCGCCGCAGACGCTCCACCAGCACGCCCAGGCTCATAAAGCTCATGTAGCGAACTTCGCTGAGGTTCATCACAATGCAATAACGCCCTTCCGAGATGCAGTCGAACAGGGCCGCCCGGAGGTCATCCAGGGCGCTCTCGTCCAAATCACAGACGGGCCGTAATACGCTAACCGATCCCACTTCCGCTCGTTGAATCTTCATCGCGTATCCCACCTTTCTCCGTTACGGCCGCGTCGCTCTCACCCGCGAACAACAGGGCCGCCATCTCCTTGAACTCCGCTTCTTTATCTTGCTGGAATGCGCGCCACGCATCCCGGTCCCAAAGCTCCAGGTGGTTCCCCACCCCGAGCAGAACGACTTCCTTGTCCAGACCCGCGTACTCGCGCAGGTGCTGCGGCACCGCCATCCGTCCCTGGCCGTCCGGTTTCACCGCGGCGGCCCCTCCAAAGAGAAACCTCCGGAAATTGAGAACCTTCGGGTTGAAGGCGGGGTGTTTGTCTAACTGCTCCCGCAGCGAATCCCATTCGGGCTGGTGAAACATAAAGAGGCAGCCGTCGAGGCCGCGCGTGATGTGCCACACGATGTGGCCGTGAACTTCCATGCGATCCCGGATATACGAAGGCACCGTGATTCGGCCCTTTTCGTCAAGGCGCGAAACGGATTCTCCTTCGTACAAGGCCGCATCCTCCCATTCCCTGACTTGCCACTGGCTGCCCCAAGTCTACCCCTTGCCGCCACTGACGCGGCCTACTCTACCACTGCCTACCCCCTTTGTCAAGCCTCGAAGCAGGGATTATGTCAATAGCTTACTCCCGATCCGGCGGCTTTGCGGGAATATTTGAAAAGCGTTTTATCTTGACACGCTATCCATTTCCGCAGAAATCCGGTACGATAATGCCGTAAAACCGGTTTTCCGCTGGCGAGCCCGCACAATTCGAGCCGATACACGCAAGAGCCGAATTTCAATTATGTACGTATAGTGATGCAAACGTTTATACTGTTCCTAATACTAATTTTGAGCGCCCTCGCATCCTCTAGCCACCCGTAAAGTTACGAATGTTGATTGGGTTTTTTGCGCCAATTCTTTGCCCCCGTGGCGCCCCGCAGACGCTCCGGAAAGACACGAAAATTACGAACTTCAAGGCCCCGTCAACCCCCTCCAACACCCCTTCTCCACCCCCCGACCGCCCGGCTGTAAACCGAAATGTGTGCTAGGTGGAATACCTATCCGTAGAGGGGGCGCGGGGGACTCGAGGGAGACGGTGGGGCGAGAGGGGGCGTCGGGGGGAAGTTGCCCTGGAAAACGGCGCGCCGTATCATACGCATCTGTTTTCTTCCGGTTGGGGCGGACGGATTGGTAAGCCAACGGGTATCGGGCGGCGCTGCGGAGCCCGCTCGAGCGACATAGACAGGCGCAGACATCACAACAATGGTTCGAGGTTCGGAATCTTCCGACGGCGGCCGCGCACGGGCGGTGCTGCCGATCGTATTCGTAACGCTGCTGATTGACCTGATCGGCTTCTCCATCGTCTTTCCTCTGTTCCCGAGCATGCTGACCCACTACCTGGCGCGGGAAGGGACGTCGGGCCTGCTGGGGGCGATGGTGGATGTGCTCGAGGGATTCCGCCGCGCCACGGGGTCGGGGGCCCTGGGAATCGCGGTCCTCTTCGGGGGCGTCCTGGGCTCCCTCTACTCCCTGCTTCAGTTCGTATGCGCGCCCCTGCTGGGGGCTCTGTCGGACCGATACGGGCGACGCCCCGTGCTGATCGTCTCGGTGGCCGGGATTGCCCTGTCGTACCTGTTGTGGATCTTCGCCCACAGCTTCGCCCTGTTGGTCCTGTCGCGGCTCATCGGCGGAATCATGAGCGGGAACATCTCGACGGCCACGGCGGTGGTGGCCGATGTAACGGGCGAGGACACCCGTTCCCGAGGCATGGCCCTCATCGGCATCGCCTTCGGCCTGGGATTCATCCTCGGTCCGGTCATCGGGGGCCTCTCTGCCGGCATCAACCTCCTGGATCGCTGGCCCGAGCTGGCCGCCTTCGGCATTAACCCCTTTTCGGTGCCCGCGGCCATCGCCACCGCCCTCGCCCTGGGAAACCTCCTGTGGGTCGTGTTCCTGTTTCCCGAGACGCGCGCCCTGCGCGAAGCGACGGCGCCCGGCGTGCGCCGCACCATCAACCCCCGGAACCTCTTCCGCACCGAGTCTTACCCCGGCGTCACCCGAACCAACCTCGCCAACTTCCTCTTCCTCTCCGCCTTCTCCGGCACCGAGTTCGCCCTCACCTTCCTGGCGGCCGACCGGCTGGGCTACGGTCCCAAAGGCAACGCGTACATGCTCCTCTACGTGGGCCTGGTGCTGGTGCTGATCCAGGGCGGCTACGTGCAGCGTCGGGCCGTTGCGGTGGGGGCCAAGCGGATGAGCATGCAGGGATTTCTCACGGCCATCCCGGGGCTGGTGCTGGTGGGCTATGCCCAGACCCCCGGCCTCCTCTATCTGGGCCTCTTCCTCATGGCCGCGGGGTCGGCCCAGGTGATCCCCTGCCTCACGGCCCTGGCCTCGCTCTACGCCCCCGCCCATGAACAGGGGCGGATCCTCGGCGTGTTCCGATCGCTGGGCGCCCTGGCCCGCGCCATCGGTCCGCTCCTCGCCTGCGTGCTCTACTGGCGCCTGGGCTCCGCCGCCACCTACTACCTCGTGGCGGCCGCCATGGCCGTCCCCCTGTGGATCGCCCAGTCTCTGCCCCGTCCTGAAGGCGACGGCGCGCGCGCCTAGCCGCTTCCCGTTTGTTCCGGCCGAGCCCGGCGACTTCGCCCGGCGTCCCTTCCGCCGCTTCCAAGAAATCTCAAAGACAGCACCGTAGTAGCTGAAAATTCGTTGGTTGCTTGATATAGTGGCCGGGACGACGGCCGGGAACGTCTCCGTCGGCGCACGGGTAGATTCAGCTTTCGAGGGTGGAGGGTCCCACGGGACATGGAGTCGGCACTACGGTTTCATCCGCTCGACTGGTTGGTGATCGCGGGTTATCTCACGGCCCTCACGGCGGTGGGCATCTACCATTCGCGGCGCCAGCACGACCTCAAGGATTACTTTCTCGCCGGACGCTCCATGGGCTGGATCCCCATCGGGCTCTCGCTGATGGCCGCCCTCAACAGCGGCATGGACTACCTCATGCAGCCGTCGGCCATGATCAAGTTCGGCGCCGCATGCCTGGTGGTGAATTTCACGTGGTTCTTCCTCTATCCCTACGTGTTCTTCGTAACCCTTCCCCTGTTTCGGCGGCTGGGCGGGTTCAGCGCCTACGAGTACCTGGAGCGCCGCTTCGGCCTGGCGGTGCGGAGCCTGGCCGCGGGCATCTTCATGCTGTGGCGCCTGGGCTGGATGGCCGCCGCCCTCTACACGCCGTCGCTGGCCATCGCCGTGGCTTCCGGCCACCGCGACCAGATCGTGCCCATCGTCATCGTCCTCGGCGCCATCGTGACCTTCTACACCATGGCCGGGGGCATCCGTGCGGTGATCTGGAACGACGTGGCCCAGTTCTGCGTGATGTTCGGCGGACTGGCGGCCACGCTCATTATCATCCTGCTCACCGTTGACGGCGGATTCTCCGCCATCGTGGCAAACGTGACGGAGCTGGGACCGGACGCGCCGACATCCCCGGGAAAAGGCGGTCTGCTGGCATACTTCTTCCTCCCCATGCCCGCCCTGGGATATTTGCTGTCGACGCTGGTCACGCGCGTCGCCACCTACACCAGCGACCAGGTGATGGTGCAGCGGTTCCAGACGTCGAAATCCATCCGCGAGGCCCGTCGCGGGTTCCTCATCACGGCCATCGGCGACGCGGCGTGGATGCTGGCGCTGTGCTTCGTGGGCCTCGCCCTCTTCACCTATTTCGAGACCCAGGCTCCGCCGCCTCCCGAGATTCGGGCGAACGAGGACCAATTGTTCCCCTACTACATGGGTCAGGTGTTCCCGGCGGGCCTCACGGGACTCGTTATCGCGGCCATTTTCGCCGCCTCCCTGTCCAGCATCGATTCCGCCATCAATTCCCTGTCCACGGTGGCCGCGGTGGATTTCTACCACCGCCTCATCCGGCGCCGGGCGGACGCCGCTCTCGGAGGCGCCGTGTCGGATGCGGTACGACGGCGCCAACTGTGGGTCTCGCGGGCCATCACGCTGGCCGTGGGCCTCATCGGGATCACCCTGGCCTGCAACGTGTCGAAGCTCGGCACCATCTTCGAGATCGCCAACAAGCTGGTCAACGGATTCACCGGCCCCCTCCTGGGCATCTTCCTCCTCGGCATGTTCACCAAACGGGCCAACACGCGCGGCGTCTTCCTCGGCGGACTCGTGGGGACCTGCGTCTCCCTGTACGCCATCCTCTGGAGTTCGCCCGCTCTGCTCAACGACAGCTTCGCCTTTCTCCTGGGGCTGTTCCCGGCGGCCGTCGCGAACGGCGGGGCCGTCCTCAGCTTCATCTGGCCTTCCGTCTTCGGACTGGTCGTCACCCTCGTCGGCGGGTACCTCTTCAGCCTGGCGTCGCCCCGCGTCACCGACGCCGCCCGGGAATGGAACTGGTTCGCCGTCACGGCGCGTCCCCTGCTTCGCGATGCCGACGCCCCTGCTTCCGTCGTGCCCGAGGCCGCCGACGAGCCGCCCCTGGAAGGCCGGGAGGCCACCTGAACCCCGCGTCCCGTCTCCGCTCGCTTCCTTTGGGCACGGTCCCTGGGCGATAATGGTCCGGCAAGTGCCTCGGGCGGAGAGATGCAGACGTGATCCTGACAGTAACCCCCAATCCCTGTGTCGACAAGACCGTATTCATCGACGAGCTCAAGGTGGGCGCCTTCATCCGGGCGCCGCGGTACTCCTGCGTGCCCGGCGGCAAGGGCAACAACGTGGCCCGGGCGGTGCACACCCTGGGCCGACCGGTGAAATCGCTGGTGGTCGTGGGCGGCCACACGGGCGCCCACGTCATCGACATGATCCGCGAACAGGACGGCGTGGACGTAGTCCCCGTGTGGGTGAAGTCGCCCACGCGCACCATCACCACCGTCCTCGAGGAGCCGGTCCACCGCCAGACGGCGTTCTTCGAGCCCGGCTCCCGCGTGACTCCGGAGGAGGCGGACCGCATCGTCGAGGCCTTCGCCGAAGCGGTCGTGGGCGTCGACGTCGTCTCCTTCAGCGGCTCCGTGTCCGACCCGGCGATACGCTCCCTCTACGGGAGGCTCATTCCCGTGGCCCGGGACGCCGGCGCCTTGACCGTCCTCGACGCCCACGGACCCGAGTTCGCCGAGGGACTCGAACAGGCGCCGTACATGGTGAAGCCCAACCAGGCCGAGACGGAACAATGGATGGGGGTCAAGCTGGACACCGAGAAGTCCCGGTGGCGGGCCATCGAGGCCTACCACGCCCGGGGCGTCTCCCTGGTGGCGCTTTCCCTGGGACCGGAGGGCGCGCTGGTGTCGCGCGACGGCGTGCGGCTACACGTCGTGCCGCCCGAGATCCGGGAGATCAACGCGGTGGGCAGCGGCGACGCGTTGGTAGCGGGGTTCGCCATCGGATTGAGCGAAGGCATGTCTCTCGAGGAGATGGCCCGCCTCGGCGTCGCCGCCGGCACGGCCAACGCCATGAACTGGGACATCGGCCATTTCACCCCCGCCGAGGTCGAATCGGTGGCGAAGCAAGTGCGCATCCGCCCCGTCTGATCATCCGACTTCGATAGGCGCGCCCGCGCTCGCTGTCACTCCAGGAGCACGCCGTCGACCCGAACCCGCTCGCCCGGGGCGAAGGAAACGGCTGCGGACCGCGTTTGGCCGACGCCCACAACCCGGAAGGCAATCTCGTACTCGCCGGGAGGAATGGGCGGGAACCGGACCTTCCCCGTAAGATCCGTGACGCCTTCCGTGGGCCACCACGGGCCCCATTCCGTATGAATGAGCATGACCTCGACGGGCATGGACATGGCGGGCGCCCCTTCGGGCGTGAGGACGGTGGCCTCGAGCACGGCCCCCGGCGCCATCACGATCCGCAGCGGCTCAAGATCGGGGTCTGCCCCCTTGTTCAGCGTATAGAAGTTGGCGGGGAACATCTTGAGCTCGGGGTCCCAGGCCCGGACGTAGAGCGTTTCGCCCGCGGGCACCTGGAACCGCGTCGCACCCTGTTCGTCGGTGAGGGTCCCGTGGGCGACGGGATTGTCAAAGGCGTTGGGGGCCAGGGTCGCGATGGGCATCATGCCGGCCAGGGGCGCTTCTTTCGAGTCCACCACCCGAAGCTCGACCAGGATGTCTTCGGCAGGCTCGACGGGCGCAGGGGGGTCCGGCACCGGCTCCGGCTCGGAGCCGGGAAGGGCCGCCGTGGGCTCGGGGGCGGGCGGAGGCGGCGCGGGCGGTTCCGGCGTGTCTCTGCCGCCGCAGGAATCGACGCAGGACCCGAACGCGCAAACCAGGAACAACAAGAGGATCGTCCGTTTCATCGAGGAGCCTTCTCCGGTGCGGGGGCAAACTGGATCTCGTAAAGGCGGCGGTAGATGCCGCCCTTTTCAAGGAGTTCGTGGTGTGTGCCCTGCTCGACGATGCGGCCGGCGTCGAGGACCACGATGCGGTCCGCCCGTTGGATGGTCGAGAGGCGGTGGGCGATCACCAGGCTGGTGCGGCCGACCACGAACTCGTCCATGGCTCTCTGAATGAGCTGCTCGGACTCGGAATCGAGGCTGGACGTGGCCTCGTCGAGGATCAGGATGGCCGGGTCCTTGATGATGGCCCGGGCAATGGCCAGGCGCTGGCGCTGGCCGCCGGAAAGGCTCAGCCCGGCCTCGCCGACGAAGGTGTCGTAGCCCCGGGGCAGGGCCTCGATGAAATCCGCGGCCTGGGCGGCCTCGGCGGCGGCCCGCACGCGTTCGTCGTCGAAATCGGCCCGGCCGAAGGCGATGTTGTCCCGCACCGTCTCGTTGAACAGAATGCTGTCCTGGGTGACCATGCTGATCTGGCCGCGCAGGCTCGAGAAGGTGGCCCGCCGGATGTCCACGCCGTCGAAGGTGATCCGGCCGCGGTCGGGGTCGTAGAAGCGCGGCAACAGCCGGACCAGGGTGCTCTTTCCGGCGCCGGAGAAACCGACGAGGGCGACCATCTCGCCTTTCCGCACCTCGAGGTCGATGCCGGACAGCACCTCGTTTTGCCCGTCGTAGGAGAACGTGACGTCCTCGAATCGGATGGCCTCGCTCAGGGGCGGAATGTCGACGGCGTCGGGCGCCTCGACGATGTCGGGCTCGGCGTCGATGAACTCGAAGACGCGCTCGGCGCTGGCAAGGCTGGCCTGGATCTGGTTGTTGACGCTGGTGAGCTTGCGAATGGGATCGAGCAGGAAGGCCAGCGACGCGTAGAGGGCGGTGAACTCGAAGGCCGACATGCGCCCCCCGAGGACCCGGCTCGCCCCGAGCAGCAGGAAGGCCACCAGCCCCAGCACCAGCAGCAGCTCCGTGATGGGCCCCACCAGCGCGTCGGCCCGGACCATCCGAACGAGATACCGGTCGAGCTTCTTCAGTTCCTCCTGCATGCGCCGGATCTCGTAGTCCTCCATGCAGAAGCTCTTGATAATGGGCATGCCGAAGAGGGTCTCTTTGGCGAGGGTCTGAATCGAGGCGATGCGCTCGAGCGACCGGCGGGCGCTCTTCTTCATGGTCTTGCCGATGCGCACGATGACGTAGCCCACCGGCACCAGCACCACCAGGCCCGCCAGCGTGAGGAACCAGTCGATGGCCAGGGCGAAGCTCAGGAGCACCACCGCCTTGAACGGCTCGCGCAACAGCTTCACCAGCACGCCCGACAGGCCCCGGTTTACCATCAGCACGTCGTTGGTCATGCGGCCGAAGAGGTCGCCCGAGGAATGCTGCTCGAAGAACCGCAGGGGCTGGCGCATGACATTGCGAAACATCTCGTCGCCCAGCCGCACCGAGATGTGGGCGCCGATGGCCCCGGCGAAATATTCCTGAAGGTAGCGCGCCACGCCCGCGAGGACGGTGAGTCCCACGAGGGCGACGGAAAGCAAAACGAGGGCGTATAGCTTGTCGGCGTACATGTCCTCGGCCAGGTTCGTCACCCAGGCATCGAGGCTCGACGGCGCCCACCCGATCGCCCGGTCGATTTTCTCGGAATAGTCGCGGGTCTTCTCCGCCAGTCCGGTCACCTGCTCGTCAAAGACCGTCCGATCGGCGAAGAGGACGTTCACCACGGCGGCGGAGCTGAGAATCATGGAGCCGAAGGAGGCGCCCACGACGAAGGCGAATAAAAACGACACCAGGAGCCGCAGCTTATAGCGCCAGGCATAGCGCAGCAGGCGGCCGTAGGTGTGCCAGGGATCGCCCTTCGGCTTTTGCGAGGGCGCGCCGTTCTGGCTCCCCGGTGTCGTGATCCACTCGAACATAAGCTTCCCGTTGGATTGTACTTAACGTGAGACGGGCGATGCTACCACATTCCGGGGCCCATTGCGATTCCGCGGAGGTTTCGGATGTTGGGGCGGTATTCGGAACGCGGGTTTTCGCCCCGCTCCTTAAGCCGAGGAACAGCCGACGCTTATCGGCTCTCCGTCTCCCTCAGCCGGGCGAGGACCAACTCGGCCACCGCGTCGAGCGTCAGGCCCTCCGTGTCGACGGTTACGTCGGCGGCGGCACGGTAGAGGGGCAGGCGCTCGGCGAGCACCTCTTCGATCTCGTCGAGGAACGACTTGGTCCCGGTGAGGGAGGGCCGGCTGCGATCGTCGCGGATGCGTTCGGCGATGGCCGCCGGCGACGCGGTCAGCCACACCAGCCATCCCGTGGCGCGAAGCACGGCCACGTTCTCGGATCGCAGGATGGCGCCGCCCCCGGCATCGATGACGAGGCCGTCCTCCTGGGCGAACTCGAAGATCAGGTCGGACTCGACGTCGCGGAACGCCTCCCACCCTTCCCGCTCGACAAATTCGGGGATGGAGCTGCCCACGCGGCGCGCGATCTCGTCGTCCAGATGGACGGACCGGCGCCCCAGGGCCTCGGCCACCCGGCGCGCCACGGAAGACTTGCCCGTACCTCGGTATCCGATGAAAACGATGTTCACCTCACGAGGCCTCTTGCGTCAGGGCTTCGAGGAGGGCGTCGCGCATGGCGTCGCGGGGCGCCGGCACGCCGGTCCAGCGCTCGAACTGGAGCACGGCCTGGTTGAGGAGCATCTCGACGCCCACCAGGGTACGGCAGCCCGCCGCCTCGGCGTCGCGGATGAACCGCGTCCGCAAGGGCCGATACACCATGTCGAACACGGCCTGCTCGGGCCGGAACAGCTCGGCCGGCACGCAGCTCTCGTCGGGATGGGGATACATGCCGATGGGCGTGCCCTGGATCACGATGTCGTGGGTGGCCATGGCGTTGGCAAGGCCCGTGGCGAGGTCTCCCATGCGCACGTCCGCCCCCGTCTTGCTCTGGAGGTCCTCGACCAGTTCCGCCACCCGGGGGGCCGTCCGCCCGAGGACGGTGATGTGGGCCGGGCTCGCGGACACGGCCATGGCAAAGGCCACCGCCCGAACCGCCCCGCCCGCGCCCAGGAACAGCACGCGCCGGCCCTCGAGCGCGATCCCCGCGTCTTCAAAGGCGCGCAGGGTGCCCGGACCGTCGGTGGTGGACCCGATGAGCCGACCGTTCTCGTGGGTGATGGTGTTGACGCTGCCCACATGCCGGGCCATGGGATCGATGTCGTCGAGGTAATCCATGACGGCGCGCTTGTGGGGAATGGTGACGCTCATGCCACGGAAGCTCGGCAGGGCGCGCATGCCCGTCAGGCAGCCGGCCACGTCGGTGACGTCGAAAGCCACGTACACGTAGTTGAGTCCGGCGGCCTCGAAGGCCGCGTTGTGCATCCGCGGCGACAGGGAATGGCCGACGGGATGGCCGATTACGGCGCAGAGCCGGGTATGGGCATCGATGACGCGCATGTGTTATCCAGGAACGTTCGACAAGAGTCACAAATACAAGCGGAGATGCACTCAGCCCGGAGGCCACGTCATGGGTCGGCCGCCCAGGATATGCAGATGGAGGTGCGGAACCGTCTGGCCGCCCTGTTCCCCGTTGTTGATGACGTAGCGGAACCCGTCCTTCGTCAGCCCCTCCTGCTCTGCGATGTCGTTCGCTTTCAACAGCAGGCGCCCGAGCAGGTCGGCGTCTCCGGGCTCGGCGTGGGCGATGCCCGGCAGGTGCCGGCGGGGGATGATGAGGACATGGGTCGGCGCCTGGGGATTGACGTCGTGGAAGGCCAGGTATTCGTCGTCTTCGTATACCTTCTTCGACGGGATATCGCCGGCGACTATCTTGCAGAAGATGCAGTCTTCAGGCATGGTACGCTCCCTTTCTGACTCGGATGGGCGCCAGCGTAGCCCACGGCGCCGCCCGAAAGCAAAAGGATCCCCCCAACCGTTTCGTCAGGTCCGAGGGCCGAGAAGGCCGAGTTCGTAGAGGACCAGGGTGAGGCCCACTTCCGCGGCCACCTCGGACCGAAATGTCAGGGCGCCCAGGGAAACGGGTCGGCCGCCCCGCGCAAAGGCGCATTCCAGCTCTTCGGGCGCAAAGTCGGCTTCCGGCCCCACCAGCATGGCAACGCGCGGACCCCGAACCGCCTGCCCCAGGGGCGCGGGCTCCGCATCGAGGGCGAGGACGAGCAGGCTGTCCCAGGTCTCCGCGAGCGCGTCGTCGAGGCCGGACACCACCCGGAACTCCGGCAACCAGAGCCGACCCGATTGTTTGCAGGTCTCCACCGCGATGCGGCGCCACTTGGCGTCCAGGCGGGGCTCCTTCTCCGAGCGCTGGGCCCGGTAGAAGGTGAATTCGCTCACGCCGAGTTCCGTGCCGCGGCGGACCAGGTCTTCCATCAGTCGGTCGCGCTTGAGGCCCGCTTGAAGCAGGGCCACCCGGGCCTCCGCCGGGGCCTCGCGCCGAACCGACTCGATCTCGACGGATACGGCGCGTTTGTCGGCCCGGGTTACGCGGCCCCGGAGTTCGACGCCGGCGCCGTCGAAAAGGGCCACTTCCTCCCCCGGTCGCAGGCGAAGGACGCGGACGGCGTGATGGGCCTCGTCCTCGGGCAGCATAACTTCGCCTTCCGCAGGACCGGGCGGCACGTGAAATCGATGGAGATGAGGCATGGACGACGTTTAGCGGGCAGGGGCCTGGGTTTGGAACGGACGTTGAAAGAAAAGGCGGTCCGGAGCACGTCTGCACACGCTCCGGACCGCGGAAAGCTGCATCATTGCGCCGGGACCGGGGACGTTTCCGGTGCGACGGGATCGGCGGCCGGAGCCGGAGCCGCGTCGACCGGGGCCGTCTCGGGCGTAGCCGCCGCGGGTTCGGACGTCGGGGCCGTCTCGGGCGCCGGCACCGGTTCAATCGCGGCCGGCGTCTCCGGCGCGGCGACCGGGGCAGCCGCTTCGGAAGCCTCGGGCAGCGGCGACGTCTCGGGCGCCGGGGTCGGCTCGGCCGGCGGCGTCACGGGGCCGTCCGGCGTCGGCAGGGGTGCGTTCAAGAGCTCATGAAGGCTCTGGGAATCGACCTGAGGCGGCGCCTGGCCCTCGTAGAGAGGCTCTTCCTCCTGGTGCGGCACCCGATGTTCGATGGGCACTTCACGCCGATTCAGCTTGACGTCGGGCGCGGGCGGATCGTAGGCGGCGTCGGATATCGTGTAGAAGACCTTCGTCTGAGGGCCGCGGTTGAGTGTGAGTTTCCCGCGGATGAGCACGGGCTCCTCGACCAAGGGCGCCGTCTGCCCCGCCGCCA
>CAYVOE010000094.1:0-13454 GCA_964452795.1 uncultured Nitrospiraceae bacterium | reverse complement strand
CGGCGGTATCGGTGGCCTGGGCGGCGGTGGCGGCATCGGCGGCTTGGGCGGCGGCGGCCTCGGCGGCGGTCTGGGCCAGGGCGCCCAGCTCGGCAGCGCCGGCGGCGTCGCGGGCAACGCCCTCAGCCAGATCGGGATCATCACGATCCTGCAGAACATCATTCCGCCGGTCATCGAGCCGTACACCAACGAAATCCTGTCCTACATGGACTACAACCCCCTGACGAACCAGCTCATCGTCAAGAACACGCCGAGCAACCTGCGCAAGCTCGAGGCCCAGCTGAGCAAGCTGGACATCATGCCCAAGCAGGTCAGCATCGAGTCCAAGTTCGTCACCATCTCCGTGGCGGACCTCGACAAGATCGGCTTCAGCTGGGATGCTTCGCAGTCGGATCTCAACGGCCGCGCCCGCGCCATCGAGGACCTCGAGGACAACACCTACGGGTACGACATCAACGGCGACGGCATCCTGGAGGACATCCCCTTCTACACCCGGCCCGACGGGACCAGCGTCTTCGACAGCAGCATCCTGACCTCGACGCTGCAAGGTCTGGCCAACCCCGGACCTCCCGGATCCTTCAGCCTTACGGGCATCCTGCAGGACCGCGAGGACGGCGACTCCGTGTCGGTTACGCTCGACTTCCTCAACAGCCTGAGCGAAACCGAGCTGCTGAGCGCGCCCCGGGTGACCACCATGAACCGCAAGCCGGCCGTCATCGCCGACCTCCAGACGGAGTGGTTCCCCGGTCTGGTCGACCAGGGCATCATCACCACCACCGGCGGCGGTCTTGGCGGCGAGGCGACCACGGCGGCGATCCAGAACATCATCCCCATCTCGTTCATCTTCGGTATCACGCTCAGCGTGACGCCTCAGGTGAGCGGCGGGGACCAGGTGCGCCTCTGGATCAACCCGCAGGTCATCACCAAGACCGGTGAGGCCGAGTTCACCCAGCGCATCGTCATCAACGACGAGACGCTGGAGAGCACCCAGCGCCTGCCCAACACGTCGACCCAGTCGGTGTGGACCAACGTCATCGTCCACGACGGCGACACCCTCGTGCTGGGCGGCCTCATCGAAGACCGCACCACCAAGGGGCAGGAGAAGCTGCCGTACCTCGCGGACATCCCCGTCCTCGGATTCTTCTTCCGAGGCAAGTCCAACGACGTGCGTCAGCGCAGTCTCCTGATCTTCGTGACGCCCGACATCATCGACACCACGGGCGCGCGGTTCTTCGAGGCCGGCGCCTAGCCCTCGAACGCCTGACCCACCATCGGGGCGGCTTCTCTCGCCGAGAGGAGCCGCCCCTTTCCATTTACAGGGAGGGTCGCCGGACGAGGTGGGAAGACGAGATCCCATCGGCATGATCGAAGCCCGGCGTTCGAGTATGATCGGAGGAAATTGACCCGTGGATACTCGAACCGGACCCCCTCAAGGGCGGAACCCGGATCGAAGCGATAGTGAAGTGAAAGGGGGGAGGAAGAGGTAGATGACGCAGATCCTCTACGACGCCGCCACCACGCTGGGGGCGCCCGTCGGAGCCCTGTACCTGGCCCTCCATCCGCGCCACCGGCCCCTGCTGCAGCGATTCGCGCCGCTGCGCGCATCCCTCGAAGGACAGCCGCTCTGGTTCCAGGCCTGCAGCGTAGGCGAAGTCGCCACGGCCCGGCCCATCCTCGCCGCCGCCCAGGCCCGCTGGCCCGACCGGCCCCTGCTCCTCACGGCGTCCACCCGAACCGGCTACGAGGCGGCCCAATCCGTCCTTCCCGCCGTATCCCGGGCCTGGTTCCCCTTCGACCACCGCGCGTCGGTGGCGTCCTTCTTTCGCCGCGCCCGGCCCTGCGCCCTCGTCCTGTTGGAAACCGAGATCTGGCCCAACGTCCTCCGCGAGGCCCGTCGCCGCGGGGTCCCCGTCGTCGTCTTCAACGGCCGGCTCAGCGACAAGCACTACCGCCGATACCGCGCCCTGGGCGCCCTGCTGCGCCCCGTCTTTTCCTCCATCGCCCTCGCGGCGGTGCAAAACGACGAATACGCCGACCGATTCCGGTCCCTCGGCGTGCCGGCGGAAGCCGTCCGTGTCACGGGCAACACCAAGTTCGACGGCCTGACCGTTGCGGATCGGGAAGAGACGGCCGCCGCCGTCCGTGCCGAAAACGGCTTTCCCCCGGAGGCGCCCCTGGTGCTCTTCGGAAGCACCCGCCCCGGCGACGAAGCCCTCGCCCGGCGGTGCCTGGACGCACTGGTCGCCCGATTTCCCGAACTGTGCCTCGTCGTGGCCCCTCGTCACCCGGATCGCCTCGCCGAGGCTCGGTCGAACTTCGACGAGCCGGTGGCGCTTCGGTCCGACATCGTCGCCGGGCGGCGTCCCGGAGACGAACGGGTCTTCTTCCTCGACACCGTCGGCGAACTCCGCCGGCTCTACGCCGCCGCCACCGTCGCCGTCATCGGCGGCAGCTTCTACCCCGGCGTCGAGGGCCACAACCCGCTCGAATCCGCGGCCTGGGGCGTGCCGACGGTCTTCGGACCGTACATGCGAAACTTCATCGACCCGGCCCGCGCCCTCGTCGAAGCCGGCGGCGCCGTACAGGTGCCCGGACCCGACGACCTGCCGTCGGCCCTCGAAGCCCTTCTTGCCGACCCGGACCGGCGCCGGAGCATCGGCGAACGGGGCCGCGGCGCCATTCTCGTCAATCAGGGGGCCATCGCCCGCAGCCTCGACGCCCTCGCGGAAGTCCTGGCCCGGTAGCGCCGACGATACGCACCTCGCCCGTCGGCACACCGTTCAAAGATGGGGAAGGGGAGAGCCGAGGGCTCTACTGCGGAGGCGCCTGGGTCGCGACGGTAATGGAGCTCCCCTGGCCCTCGCCCAGGATCATGATGTTGAGCGTGCGCTCGTCCTGCGTGTAGTTGAGGACCTGCATGGGCTGGCCGCCGGCCTGCTTGACCACCGAGTCCTCCACCCAGCCGTGAGACTCCACTTCCTTGGTGTAGTACTCCGCGACCTTGTCCACGGCGTCCGCCGTGTGCAGCTGCGCGTGGTAGCCGTTGCTGCCGGCGTCCTGAACCGCCGCGCGCACCTGGGCGCCCGGGTAGATCGGCACGTCCTTGGGGAACCCGGCGGGCAACGAGACGTTTTCGCCCGTGGTAACGCTGACGGCGCCGTCCTGAGACGTCACGGTCAAGGCGTCGCCGTCGATGTCGATGTCCACGTCGTTGCCCTGGGCGGCCGCCGCCGATTCAAGGGCCCGTTCCTGCGCCGCCTCTTTGGCGTTGCCGCAGCCCAGGAACAGGGCGATGAGCGCAAAGGCCGACACCACCCAGACCAGACGGTTCATGAATTCTTCCATGCTCATGGGTTCCCCTCTCGTACCATCCGCTTCGCAAGCGGTAAACTTCCTCGAAAGGATAGCACAGCGCGGCGTGTTCCGCCGAACTTCCTCCGATTCTTCCGGGAGGGTGCGATGCCGGCTCCACGGGATCTGCGGGTCCGCTCTCTTCGGCGAATCCCGCAAAAAGGGGGCGCCTATACTTGTGCGCGAGGTTTGGGTTAGAATCGGGTCGAAGGCACCGATTGACTTAGGCCCACGTCCCTTTTCAGGACGTGAACCATACGGGGAGGCCCACGGCTATGCGAATGACGATTTCCGCCCGCCGGATGGAACTCACGGAAGCGCTGCGGACTCATGTCGAAAGCCGGTTGGACAAATTACGCGTCCATTTCGACCGGGTCATTGATGTCGACGTGGTGCTCACGGTCGAAAAGCATCGCCACATCGCGGAGGTCACGCTCTTCGCGAACGGCGTGCACATGCACAGCAAGGAAGAGTCGGAAGACATGTACGCGTCCATCGACACGGCGGTGGAGCGGCTGCACCGGCAGATCCTCAAGTTCAAGGACCGCGTCGGGGCGCGTCGCTACGCGCCGGTGAAGATCGCCGCCGCCGCCCTCGAGGCCGAGGAGGCCGTCGAGGAAATCGGCGAAGAAGAGTCTTCCGACGACGGAAGCATCTCGCCCCTGGCCTCCACCCAGCGCCCGGTTCACCGGGAGAAGCTGACCCTCAAGCCCATGTCGGTGGACGAGGCCATCCTGCAACTCGATCTGCTCCAGGACGAGTTCCTCGTATTCATGAACGCCGACACCCAGCAAATGAACGTGGTCTACACTCGGGAGGATGGCTCGTACGCGGTGATCGAGCCCGCCTATTGAGCCCGCCCTCTCCTTTCGGAGCGGCATGGACATCCAGAACCTTCCCGTCAACAAGAAGCGCAGCATTGCGGTGGCGCGGCTCCTGGACCGCATGGCCGATGACCTCGAGCTCGAGGTCATCGGCGGCTTCCAGGGAATCGGACGCCCGGTCTTCATCTCGGACATCAACCGGCCCGGCCTGGCCCTGAGCGGATACCTGGACTACTTCGCCAACGACCGCATCCAGATCCTGGGCAACACCGAGATCCACTACATGGAGCAGCTCTCGCCGTCGTTGATGCGGAGCCGCCTGGAGCGGATGTTCTCGTTCGAGATACCGGCCTTCGTCCTGTCGCGCAACCTCCACCCGTGCCCCATCTTTCTCGACATCTGCAACCGCCGGGGCATCCCCGTGCTGCGGTCGCGCCGCACCACCGACGAGGTCATCAGCCGCATCATCCTGTTCCTCGCCGAAGAGTTCTCGCCCGAGACCATCATCCATGCCTCGGCGGTGGACTGCTACGGCGTGGGATGCCTCATCGTCGGGGCGCCGGGCATCGGCAAGAGCGAGACGGCCCTCGAACTGGTCGAGCGCGGCCATCGCCTGGTGGCGGACGACGTGGTGCAGTTGAAGCGCCGCCGCGAGGACGCCATCTACGCCGAGACCTCGCCGGTCATCGAGCACCACATGGAAATCCGCGGCATCGGCATCATCGACGTCAAGAGCGTGTTCGGCGTGGGGCGCGTGCGCAACTCGAAGCGGATCGGCCTGGTCGTCGAACTCGAGGAGTGGAACGAGGCAAGCGCCTACGACCGCACGGGGTTGACCGACGAGTTCGTGAACTTCCTCGGCGTGCGCATTCCCCGGCTCCTGATTCCGGTGCGGCCCGGGCGCAACATCGCCATCATCGTCGAAGTGGCCGCGCTCAACCGACGGCTCAAGGAACTGGGCGTTCACCCCGCCCAACAGTTGAACCAGCGCCTGCTGAAATTGATGAATCATACCCATGAGTGACGTTCCCCGGCTGGTGCTGGTGACCGGCCTCTCCGGGTCGGGCAAGAGCCAGGCCCTGCGCTTTCTCGAGGACGGCGGCTACTACTGCGTGGACAACCTGCCCGCGGCCCTCGTGCCCACCTTCGCCGAGCTGGCCTTCACCTCCGATCCGCCCCGTCCGCGCGTGGCGGTCTGCGCCGATGCGCGGTCCGGCGAGGACGTCGAACGGCTCCCCGATTCGCTGGATGCCGTCGAGAAGCTCGGCGTGCGGCCCGACGTGCTGTTCATGGACTGTTCCGACGAAGTCCTGCAGAAACGCTACAGCGAGACGCGCCGGCGCCATCCCGCCGCCCCCACGGGAGGCGTCGAAGAAGGCATCCGTCGCGAGCGGGAATTGCTCGCCCCCCTGCGGGCGCGGGCCGACGTGATCATCGACACCAGCGAACTGTCGGTGGCCGAGCTGCGCGACCGCGTTGCGGGTCTCTTCATATCGGGCGACGGCCGCCCGGGTCTCACCATCACCGTCCTGTCCTTCGGTTTCAAATTCGGGCTGCCGCCCGAGGCCGACCTCGTCATGGACTGCCGGTTCCTGCCCAATCCGCACTACGACCCGGTTCTGCGGCCCCGCACGGGCGAAGAGAAAGAGGTGCGCGACTACGTCCTCGAAAACCCCGACGGAGCGGAGTTCACCGAGCGCCTTCGGGGCCTCCTGGCGTTCCTGGTACCGCGGTTCGTGCGCGAGCGGAAGTCCTACCTCACCATCGCCGTGGGTTGCACCGGCGGACGGCACCGTTCGGTCGCCGTGGCCGGCGCCGTCGCCGATATTCTGCGCGACCTGGGGTACGAGGCCCGCCTGCGCCACCGAGACGTGGCCCGCACACCGACTGGAGGCGCGTAGCGACGCGTGGCTTGAGCGTCCCGCCCAAGGCAAGAAAGCAAGACCCGGCCGAGACGACCAAGCCGCCGGAATTGGAAATAAGCGCAGGCGTTTTGACACGCCGCGACAGGACTGTGTACAATTCGTGGGTCAGTCCTGTCGCTACTCACATTGCATCCAATCAATCCTTATTCGGTCTTCCATTCACTGTTCGACAGCGTTCCTAACTAGGAGGAAACCGATGAAGCACCTGCACAGAGTTACGAGGTCGTTACCGGTCAAGGCCGCTGTGAAGGGCGATTTCAAGTCCTGCGGCCCGCTCAAGGACTTCCTGGGCTTGTGCTCGGACTAACCTTCGCGCGACACCCCGACCGGTAAAGATCACGTTCCAGACGTCTCTGCGCATTACGGAGAATCTCACCATGAAACACATCGGCAAACTGTCGAAGCCCCTCCCCGCCAAGGCCGCGCTCAAAGGCGAGTTCAAGAGCTGCGGGCCTATCAAGGACTTCTTCGGCCTCTGCGAAGAAGACGGAGGAGTCTTCTAGTCCTTCGGCTTGAAGCCCGGTGCGCGTTCCTTCACGATTGCGCACCGGACATCGGCTCGTTTTCGCCCACAGTCGGTTTCGGCTGTGGGCTTTTTCATGTCGCCGGGACGACGCTTGAACGGGCGGCCGCGCACCGCCATAGTAGGAACTCCGAACCGGGTCGAGAGGGTGCGAGCCATGTGCGGCATCGTGGGTTTCGCGGGACATACGATCGCGGAAGCCGACTTGCGTCGCGCCGTCGAGTCCCTTCGCCATCGAGGCCCCGACGGACACGGCCTGTTTCTCGATCCCGAAAAAGGCGTGGGACTGGGCCATGCCCGGCTCTCGATTATCGACCTGGCCACGGGCGCTCAGCCCCTGTACTCGGAAGACGGCGATCTGGTCCTGGTGTGCAACGGCGAGATCTACGAGCACGAAGTGATCCGCGCGGAGCTCGAGGCCCGGGGACACCGATTCCGCACCCGAAGCGACTCGGAAGTTATCCTCCACCTCTACGAGGACCGTGGGCTCGATTGCGTGGACCGGTTGCGCGGCGAGTTCGCCTTCCTGCTCTACGACGCCCGGGCCGGCCTGCTGCGGGCGGCGCGAGACCGCTTCGGCATCAAACCTCTGTTCTACAACGAGCAGGACGGCCGGTTCCTGTTCGCGTCGGAGGCGAAGGCCCTCTTCGCCACGGGCCGGCTGCGGCCCCGCATCAACCCCGTCACCCTTCGCGACTACCTCAGCGGCGCCTTCCCGGACTCCGTGTTCGAGGGCGTCGAGGCGGTACCCCCGGGGTGCGTGCTGACCGTGGACCCGTCGCGGCGACGGAGTGAACTGACGCGCTACTGGGACGTCGATCTGCCCCATCGGGATCCGGACCCTCCTCCCGAGTTGGCCGACTGCGTCCGCGCTGTGCGCGACGGGGTCGAGGAGGCCGTCCGACTTCGGATGCGCGCGGACGTGCCGGTGGGGGTCTACCTGAGCGGCGGCATCGACTCCGCCATCGTGGCGGCCGCGGCGGCCCGTCACCATCCCGGCCCGCTGAAGGCCTTTACCATCGTGTTCCCCGAGGAGGACGCCTTCAACGAGTCGGAACCGGCGGCGGAGATGGCGCGCCACATCGGGGCGGATCTGCATTCGGTGACCTGCGACCACGATCGTCTGCTTCGCCACCTCGAGGACTGCCTGTGGATCGGCGAGCTGCCCTGCATCAACCTCCACGGCGTCGGTAAATACCTGCTCTCCGCCCTCGCTCGTGAACACGTCAAAGTGGTCCTCACCGGCGAAGGGTCGGACGAGATCTTCATGGGATACCTCCTGTTCCAGACAGGCCAGGGCACCGTACTGAAACAAATGGTGAACCGGCTCGAAGCCCATCGCCCGCCTCCCCGCCGCGACGTGAAACGGGTGATCGACGCCCTGGGGTTCCTGCCCCTCGAAGAGCACGCCCGGTCCCTGTCGCCCCGGATGCAATGGGCGTTGCGCGGACTCTTCGACCGACGGCACCGGGCGCGACTCGCCTCGAACCATCCCCTGGACCGCATGCGCCGGCGGCTCGATCGACATCAGACCGACGGCCGACCCCGGCCGCGCCAGTCTCAGTATTTCTGGATCAAGTCCATGCTGGCGCCCTACCTGTTGTCGGTGCTGGGCGACCGGGCCGAACTCGCCCACGGCATCGAAGGCCGCACGCCTTTCCTCGACCACCGGCTCTTCGACACGGTGCGGACCGTCCCCGACGGGTACAAGATCCGCGACGGCGTCGAGAAATACGTCCTCCGCGAGGCCTTCAAAGACCGCCTCCCGGAGACCCTCTACCGGCGTCGGAAATGGCCCTATTTCGCGCCGACCCTCCCGATGAAGACGGGCCATCTTCCGGAACTGGACCGGTTGCTCGAGCGGTACCTCTCGAGGGAAGCCCTGGACCGAAGCGGACTCTTCTCCCCGGGCAAGGTGCGGCTCATGCTGCGGCTGCGCCGGGGCCTGACCCGGCGCGGTACCCTCTCCCTGACCCTCGACATCCTGCTCCTGTTCATCCTCAGCGTCCAGATCCTCGACGCCCGGTTCGTCCATCCCTCCGATCCGGGTCCTGCGACATAAACCCGCTTCCCCGCGTGTTTATTGGGTATGTGGGTCGAGAGACCGTGCCCTTTCCGTTCCCTCGCGTCAGGCCCGTTTTCCCGGCAGGCTTCGCCCGATTTGAGTCCAGACGGCCGTAAGCGTATGATCGGGGGTCGCGTTGGCAGTCTGTGGGGGGCTGCAGACGGAGGGGGGAACCGTTGGACAGGAGTGCTACGGAAACCGCCGCGAGCGGACAAAATTGCATCTTGAATCAGAAGCCACCCGCCACATACCAGTATGTTGACGATGCCGAGGGCCTGAAGGCGCTGACGGCCCGGCTGACCGGTGCCCGGCGGGTCGCCCTCGACATCGAGGCCAACAGCCTCTACCGCTATTTCCAGCGCGTCTGCCTGATCCAGCTCTCTTTCGACGGCGAGAACTACATCGTCGACCCCCTGGCCGAGCTCGATTACTCCGATTTCGTGGAGGCCCTGGCTGAAAAACCGCTCATCGTCCATGGGGGCGACTACGACCTGCGGATGATGCGGTCGTCGCTGCACTTCGAACCCCGGGCCGAGGTCTTCGACACCATGCTGGCGGCCAAGATCCTCGGCATCGAGGAGATGGGCCTGGTCGCCCTGGCGCACCGGTTCCTGGGCGTCACCCTGAGTAAGCGGGGCCAGAAGTCCAACTGGACCCGCCGTCCCCTGGCCCCGGAACAGCTCGACTACGCCACCGACGATACGCGCTTCCTGGAAGCCATCGCCGACAAGATGATCGCCGAGCTCGACCGGCTCGGACGCCGCGAGTGGCACCGCGAGAATTGCGCCCGCATGGTGGAATCGGCCCTCCAGAGCCGCAACGGCACGCCCGATCCCGAAGAGGGCTGGCGCATCAAGGGCTCCTCTTTCCTCGAGCCCAACGAGCTGGTGTACCTGCGCCAGATCTGGCTGTGGCGCGACCGCGAGGCGCGTCGAACGGACCGGCCCCCCTTCAAGATCCTGGGCAACACCGAGGTGCTGGAACTGGCGAAGTGGGCCGCCGCCCATCCGGGCGTGTCGGTGCAGAAGGGACCGCGCCTGCCGCGGAGCGTTTCCGGCGGCCGGCTCGAGGCCCTGGACCAGGCCGTGCGCAAGGCCCACCACACCCCGCCGTCGAAGTGGCCCCAGCAGCCGAAGCGCCGGAACGGGAACTCGCCCGAGCCGCCCTGCCGCAAACGCATGGAGGCGCTCCAGGCCGAATGCGCCCGCATGGCCGAAGAGCTGGGCATCTCGCCGTCGGTGCTGGCGCCCCGCACCGCCCTCGCCGCCATCGCCCGCAGCCGCGCCACCACCTGCGAAGAGCTGATGGAAAGCGGCTCCCTCAGCCGCTGGCAGGCGGGACTGCTGATGCCGGCCTACGAGCGGATCTTCGGCAAGCCCTCCCGCGAATCCCGGAAAAAGTGACGCCGTCGCGTCGCGACGTCAGGTCCCTTCCCGCCCATAGACTTCCTCGGCCCTTTCCTGCCCCCAGGGCGTTTCCGCGCTGATCCGGAGAAACTCGTCGCACATGGCTTCCACGGCTTCCGGCGTGTGTCCGGCGCCGACGGGGTCCGCGTACCAACCCGCGATGAACCCGCCCGCGGGCCGACCCAAAGCCCGGACCATGCGCCGGCAATAGGCCCGAATCTCGTCGGGATTGCCCCGGGCCAGGGTGTTTTGTATGTCCACGGGGCAGAAGAAGGTGATGCGCCCGCCGAAGCGTTCTCCCAGCGTCTCGAGCCCCATGTTCTCCTGCTGATCCATCTGGATGACGTCGAGCCCGATCTCGATGAGGTCGTCGAGGATATCGACGATGTAGCCGCACGAATGGAGGAAGGTGAGGAGTCCCGCGTCGCGCGCGGCCTGGTAGATCCGGGCATAGGCGGGCTTCCACAAGTCGACCCAGGCTTCTTTCGGGATCATCAGGCTGTCCTGGAGGCCCCAGTCGTCGCACCAGAAGTAGCCGTCGCACCCTGCCTCGGCGAAACGCTCCACGGCGTAGAGGTTCATGTCGACGAGGATCCCGATGAGCCGTTGCAGGTTTTCCCGCTCCGTATAGATATCCGTCCAGGTGTTGTGGAGCCCGCGGATGAAGTGGATGCGCTCGTACAGCGACACGCCGTAGCTCAACAGGAATTTGTCCCCGGCCCGATCCCGGGCGCCGTCCAGGTCTCCCCACCGCTTCGGGTCGCGGATGTCGGGGATGGACAGGCGGCCGAAATCGTTCCAGTCCGTCAGAGGCGCCTCCTTGACCTCGCCCAGACGGCACACCCCGATGTTCTCCCACCGGGCGCCCCATTCGTCCACGCCCCGCGACGGCCGGTCGTCCGGCGACGGCGCCATGCCCGTCCCGGCGAAGTCGGAACCGTAGGGTTCGGGCAGGTCCCGGGCCAGGCGATCCGGATACTGGAATCGGACGGTGCGCGTCACCACTTCGCGAGGGCTCATCATGGCGGCAATCCTCCCCGGTTGCGAACTCTACTATCGCTTTCGGGGTCCTACGATTCAAGCGGGATCACCGCCGCGCTATGCTGGACGCGTTGAACAAATGGGCGGTGAAATCGTTGTACAGGATGCAAGCGATTCGCGAACGCTGCCGACGGACACAGACAGGAACGAACGAATGACCGACGGACCGGGAAGCCGGGCGGCGTGGATCGGGGCGGCCCTCGAACGATTCGAGCAGCCCCTCCTGCGCTACGCCCTGCGCTACACGGGCAACGCCGAACTCGCCCGCGAGGTGGTGCAGGACACCTTCCTGCGCCTGTGCGAGGCCGACCGCGCCAGGGTGGACGGCCACCTGACGGCCTGGCTCTACACGGTCTGCCGAAACCGCGCGCTCGACGTGCGCAAGAAGGAAACACGCATGAATCCGTTGGCGGAGGAACAGGCCCGGGCCTATCCGAGCCGGGGACCGTCGCCGGGGGCCGTGGCCGCCGGAAACGAGGTCCACGAGCGGGTGCTGGCGGCGGTGCAATCCCTGCCGGACCGTGAGCAGGAGGCCTTTCGCCTGAAATTCCAGGACGACTTGTCCTATCGCGAAATCAGCCAGGTCATGGGCGTGTCGCTCGGCACCGTGAGCAAGCTCGTGACCACCGCGCTCGATGCTCTCCGGCACGAGCTCGAAGGCGAGCTCGGCCGGATCGGGGAGGTGCAACACCATGACGCCTGACAACGAAAAACTGACCGCCTACATCCTGGGCGAGATGGACGAAAAGGAACGCGCCGCCTTCGAAGCGTCGCTCCAGGGCGATGCCGAGGCCGTGAAGCTCGGGAAGGAACTCGCCGCCACGGCCCAACTCGCGCGCGAGGCCCTCAAGGCCGAACACGTGCCGTCCCTCACCGCCGACCAGCGCGGGAACATCCGCCGGGCCGTAATGGAGCGCGGAGAGCGGGAGGTTCCGAGGCGTTCGCGTCGGGTTCTGTGGTTGACCTTGGCCGCGGCGGCAGCCGTTCTCGTCATCGGGGTATCGGTTGTGCTTTCGGTACCCCGCGTCCACGACAGGTTTCCCATAGCGATGACCCCGCAACAGGAGAGCGATCAGGCGAGCCCGTTGGAGACTCTGACTGAGCCCCGCAGTGCCGAAGTCGCCCCTTCCTTCTACGAGGAGCCGCCCGTACTGGAAGATCTCAACAATCCCGTATTCCGAGGCCGCCCCGGCGCGGTGCCTGCCGATACCGTCGATCGGGCCGCCATTCAACCACGGACAACCGAGGCGAGAACGCTTGCGGAGGGGATGGACGGCGTCGCGGAAAAACCCCGGGAGACCGCACCCTTCGGGAGGGGTTATTCCCAGGCTCGTAGAGGCCGCGTCGCCAACGAATGGTCTGAATTCTCCGATGGCGAGCCCCCCGCTCCCGGAATCGGTTCAGAGGAAGGTCGTGTTACTCCCCGATTCGGGTATGGAGGAGGAGGTCTCGGAGGAAATCTGGGAGGAGGCCCTGGCTCAGATCTCGGAGGAAGTCCGGAAATGAATCTGAGTGGAGGCCTCGGAGGAGGCGGTCTGGGTGGAGAACATCTGGGAAGGCCCGGCGCCCCCGGCTTGCCGGTTCAACTGACGCCTGAACCGATGCCCATGCCCATGCCGGCGCCTCCCGCCGACAAGCCCGCCGACATCCCCGGCCTGCGGCAGCTTGTTCCCGGCCACAACACCGAGGCCTATGCGCCCATCGTCGAGAACGAGTTCCAGCCGGTGCTCCAGCAGCCTCTCTCCACCTTCTCCATCGACGTGGATACGGCGTCCTACGCCAACATGCGGCGTTTCCTCAACGACGGCATCCGGCCCCCGGCCGACGCCATCCGCATCGAGGAACTGGTCAACTACTTCCCCTACGACTACGAAGCCGCCGAGGACATGGACGCCCCCTTCGCGGCGAACATCGAAGTGGCCGAATGTCCCTGGAACTCCGAGCACCGGCTCGCGCGCATCGGCCTGAAAGGCTGGGAATTGGCCAACGACCAGCGGCCGCCGTCGAACCTGGTATTTCTCATCGACGTGTCGGGCTCGATGCAGCCCGCGAACAAGCTGCCGCTGCTGAAAGACGCCCTGCGCATGCTGGTCCGGCAGCTCGGCCCCAAAGACCGCATCGCCATCGTGACCTACGCCGGCCACTCGGGCGTTGCCCTGCCGTCGACCCCGGGCGACGAGAAGGACCACATCCTCGATCTGCTCGGCCGGCTCGAATCGGGCGGCTCCACCCACGGCAGCGCCGGCATCCAGCAGGCCTACGACGTGGCGAAGGAGCACTTCATCGACGGCGGCGTCAACCGCGTGATCCTGTGCACCG
>CAYVOE010000093.1:0-13587 GCA_964452795.1 uncultured Nitrospiraceae bacterium | reverse complement strand
GCAACTCCCGCACATACCCACGTACAACGCCACCCAACCGCGAGTACCTCCCGAAACCCCATAACGGATAGCTCCTCAGAAGCGCAAGGCGATGGATTAGGGCGGCAGGATAGCACAGAAACGCCGCCCTCGGCCAACCGCCGGGGGCAGAGGAGAGGAGCAGATCCCCGCCGAGCCCCCTCTTGTCGTCCGGGACGACAGGAGGGGAACTCGACGGCGGGAATGGCCGGAATACGGGCGAATCGCTGCGCGGGCGACGGCCTCAGAAATTCGAGAAGTAGCTCATCCCGAAGCGCAGGCCGAAGACGACCTCGAACAGGAGCGCCCGGGGCGCCAGCGACAAATCGCGTGGCCGGACGCGGCCGCTCTTGAGCCGGGCCAGGAACTCTTCGCGGTAGTGGTTGACCCGACGGCGCTGAGCCACGTAGCGGATGGCCAGCTCCTCGTAGCCGGTGACCAGGCTGTCGCTGATGAAGCGCTGGGCGTTCTTCACCGTGTTCCAGTCGGGCCGGGAAACCTCGAGGCTCTGCAGGCAGGTCTCGACCTCCTGGACCTTCTTGCTCAATCGGCGCCGCAGGCCGCCGCCCACGGACTGCCGAATCGTGCTGAGATGGGTCAGCCGCTCCGACGCGGTCTTCAGCAGGCCGCGCAGCTCCTGGACCGCATCCTCGCAGCGTCCCGAAAGCTCGAGCTCGCGCAGGCGGTGGCGCACGTCGGTCCACCGCGCCCGCAGGTCCGCCAGCGTGGCCCAGCGCGGGTCGTCTTCGGGCCGCGTCAGCATCCAGATCTCCTGGAACTCGAGGTAGACCTTGAGGTAGGTCTTGATCTCGGCGAGCATCTCGCGCACGCGGCGCGCGGCGTAGCGGGGCACGCTCTCGCGCTCGAAGAGGGGCCGCCGGGCCTTACGGTCCTTGAGCCGCACGAATCCGGTAACCATGGGATGCGTGCCGGCGTAGATGCAGTACCGGTACCACACGAAGATGCGGAAGAGCTGCCAGTAGCGCTCCTTCGGGGTGCGCAGCAGCACATTGACCATGTTCTCCTTGCTGTAGAAGGAGTTCCAGGCCTCGCGATAGACCTCCGTCCATTCGCCGGGCGCCATGCGCGGATGGCGGTGGGTCTCGTGGAAGCTGTCGTAGCTGTTGAGGTCGGCGTCCAGCGGCACGCGGTCGGCCACCATCTTGCGGTGGTCGCGCGAGCCCGGCAGGGGCGTGAGGACGAAGAAGGTGGCCTCGTCGATCTTCACCTCGTCCTTCAACAGGGCCACGTCGCGCCGCACCGACTCGGCCGTGTCGTGGGGGAATCCGATGATGTAGCCGCAGTGCACCAGGATGCCGGCCTGGTGCCACACGTCGACCATGTGGGCGAAGTCGCTGACCTTGTTCTGGGCCTTGCCGGCGGCCTTGAGGTTGTCGGGGTTGACGCTCTCCATGCCGATGAAGACGTAGTTGCAGCCGGCGGCCTTGGCCTTCTCGACCAGACGGGGGATCTTGTAGGACTGGGTGTCGAGCTGCATCATCAGGATGAGGTCGACGCCCCGGGCCCGCATCGCCGCCAGCCCGTCCAGGATCTCTTCCCACGCGGGATTCCGTGCGAAGTTGTCGTCGGTGAAGAAGAAGAAGTTGCCTCCCTGCTTGCAGCTTTCCTCGACGGCCTTCAGCACGCACTCGGGACTGCGGTGCCGCATCTTGCGCCCCTGCACGTTGATCACGGTGCAGAAGCTGCAATTGAAGGGACAGCCCCGGCTGGTGTCGAGGGTGCACATGCCGCTGAGGGCGAAGCGCCGCCGGTACACGGGGTCGGGCTTCGGAATGGGCGCGTGGAACAGGTCCGGCGGATCCGTGATGTTGTAGAGGGGCTCGAGCCGATCCTCGAGGGCGTCGCGCAGGATGCCGGCCATCACGCCGGGTCCGTCCACTTCGCCGCGGACCAGGGTGACGCCCGCGTCGAGGAGCCGCTGCAGGTCCGGGGTCGGCTCGCCGAAGGTGGCGAGCATGCCGCTGACGTGGAACCCGCCGATCATCACGGGGATGCCCAGGGCGCGAAATTCGAGGGCCAGGTCCGATGCCCGGGCGAACTGGTTGCTTTGCACGCCCACCAGCCCCACCAGCAGCTGCGTGTCGGGGCGGCGGCCGACCCGGGCGATTTTCGCCACGGGCACCTTCTGAACCGTGTCGTCGAAGACCTCGACCGACACCTCGACATCGGGCCCCAGTTCCTGGTTGGCCGCGATCGATTCGGTGAGGCCGCGCAGACACGATAGTGTATTCGACGGAAGGATCCCTCGCCAGTACCTCAGGACGTATCCTTCCTCGTCGTACCGGGAGGGCAGGATGTATGCCACCTTGAGTTTTCTTTTCATGATGATATGCCTCTCAGGCCTATGGCCCATCCGAACACACTCAAACCGGATGTGTCATTTAGCCTACACCGGTCGCGCCACGGAAATCGACTGGCCGGATCCCGCGATCGCTGCGGTGCGCCCCGTTTCAGTGAGGGCGAGGTCGGAGAGGGGGTACTGCTAAAGAGAGGGCATGCGGAGTCGATGGGGCGGAAGAACGCCGTCCCTGCTGCGCCCCGTTCACCCGGACGAGAAGTCTCGGGCGAAGCAACGGGCGCGGAGCCCGGGAGAGTTTACCTCACCCCATTCCTCAGACGCGGGAGTCCAGCACCGCCTTGCGCAGCCGGTCGGGGTCGCTCGAGTAGCCCGCCGCCACCTCGAGATCCACCATGCGCCGCAGCACCAGGGCGCGCAGGCTCGCGTCGAGCGGGTGGGCCCCCGGTGCCGACCGCATCAGGCTCGCCACCTGGTCCAGCTTGTCGGTCCGGATGGCGGCGCGGATGCCCTCGTGCGGGACCATGATCTCGATGGCCAGGGCGGTGCCGTGGCCGTCGGCCCTCGGCAATCGGCATTGCGAGACGATGCCCCGGAGATGAATGGAGAGGATGTACAGCGCCGCGGTGCGCTGCGCCGCCGGCAGCCACGCCACCAGCCGCTCGATCGTCTGCACCGCGTCCGTCGTCGGCATCGTCGCCAGGATGAGCCGTCCCGATTCCGCCGCCCGGAGCAGGCTTTCCGCCGTCTCGGGGTCCGGGATCTCCGAGAGGGCGATGACGTCGGCGTCCTGGAGCAGGGCCGACCGCAGGCCCTCCGCAAAGGAAGGCGCATCCGATCCCACCTCGCGCTGGCGCACCACGCTGCGCCGGTTCGAGAAGACGTACTGCACCGGGTTCTCGAGGGTCAGGATGGTCGCCGTCCGCTCCTGGTTCACCGCCTCGAGGAGGGCCGCCAGGGTCCCTTTCTTGCCGCTGCTGTCGGACCCCGTCACGAGCACCAGGCCGCCGCCTTCTCCCCGCACCAGGTCGCGCAGGGTTTCGGGCAGGCCCAGTTGATCGAGGGACGGGATTTCCTGGCTGATGGTGTGGATGGCGGCCTCAATGAACCCGCGCTGGTAGAACACGCCGACGCGCCAGCGTCCGACCCCCGGTACGGTGTACGGGAAATGGGTCTCGCGCCGGGCCCGGAGCTCCGCCCGCTGCGCGGGACTCAGCAACCCGCTCACGAGCGACTCCACCGCTTCGGACGACAACATTTTCTCCGAGGCCGGCAGCAGGCGGCCGTCGATCCGCACCAGGGGCGGCGCGTTCACCGAAAGGTGGAGGTCCGTGGCGTCCTGTTTGACCATCAGTTTCAAGAGGGGGAGCAGATCGATGGACCGCACGAACCGGTCCAGCACTTCCTGGGGATTGACCCGCGTGAACTGGACCCCGTACTCGATGCCGTCGTGCTCCGGCCGATCCGCAAAGATGCGGACCACCGTCCCCTCGGCCTGCACCTCCTCGTCGAAGCCCGGGATCGACATCATCATGCGCACGGTGCAGTTGATGGGCATGGCCAGGGCCGTCACGAAGCTGGCCCCCCAGGCCGATACGTTGCAGGTGCACGCGTGGAGGTAGCGGTCGGCTTCGTGCAGGGTCCCCCCCAGCACGGTAAACCGTATCGGCAGCTCGACGCATACCCGCCGGCTCTGCCGTTGCTCCGTGTCGACCGTCCACCCCATGCCCATTACCTCCCGCGCCACGGATGCGGGACTACCGCCGGGCGCACGTTCCTACACGTTTCTACGGCACACGATCTATTAATCGAGAGGAAACCGCGAAACCTTGAGCCGAAAGGGAAGGAAAGGACGACCAGGCGTGACGGACAAGGACGTGTCCTGCGGCAATCGCTGTACGAGTGACCCGCCTACCCGTCCCTTACGCGGTCGGGGCGATTACGCCGCTACGAACGGGCCGAGATGACGAAGACGGCCTCGTCGGCGAACATGTTGGGCCACAGCCAGGCGCTCCAGCCCATGCCCCGCCGCGACAGGGGGATCTCCTTCTCGACGCAGATGTTCCGGCTCGCGCAGAACTGCCGAAAATCCTCGATGGACAGGACGTGCCGGTTGGGGCTGTTGTACCAGGCGTAGGGGAGGTTCCGCGTGATGGGAGCCCGGCCGTAGAGCAGCAGCTTGGCCCGCACCTTCCAGAACCCGAAGTTGGGAAAGCTGACGATGCACCGTTTGCCGATGCGCAGCATCTCGTCCACCACGACTTCGGGATGCTCGAGGACCTGGAGGGTCATGCTGAGGATGACCCAGTCGAAGCTGCGGTCGGGGATGGCCGAGAGGCCCTCGTCCACGTTGGCCTGGACCACGCTGATGCCGCGGCGCACGCAGGAAATGATGTTGCCCTGGGTGAGCTCGATCCCCATGCCGTCCACGCGTCGTTCCGCGATGAGGCGGGCCAGGAGCTCGCCGTCGCCGCAGCCGATGTCCAGCACGCGGCTCCCGTCGTCGACCAGATCGATGATCATGTCGTAGTCGACACGGTGCCCCTCGTAGATGCTGTCGCGCGAGAGGGCCGGCGGACCGTACTCGGCCTCCGAATCGACCCGGACGGGTTCGGTCGCCCGGGACGCGCGGTCGGGCGCGCCGGCGTGCTCCAGGAACCCTCCGATGATCTTCTTCATTACCTCGACTTCGAGCAGGAACGCGTCGTGCCCGTAGTCGGACTGGATGTTGCAGTAGGTGACGTCCTTCTTCTGCCGGCGCAGGGCGTCCACCAGCATCTGGGACTGATACGGCGGATAGAGCCAGTCGGAAGAGTAGGACAGGATCAGCATCCGGGCCTGAACCCGGGCCATGGCGTTGTCCAGCGAGCCGTAGGTCGAGGCGATGTCGAAGTAGTCGATGGCCTTGGTGATGTAGAGGTAGCTGTTGGCATCGAACCGGTTGACGAACTGCTCGCCCTGGTAGTCGAGGTAGGTTTCGACCGAGAACTCGCTGTTGAAGTCGTAGCGGTACTCTTTGGCCTGGCGCAGGGCCCGCCCGAACTTGTTCCGCATCGACGCGTCCGACAGATAAGTGATGTGGGCCAGCATGCGGGCGATGGATAGCCCCCGGCGCGGCGATCGCCCGTCGTAGTAGTCGCCCCCGTTGAAGTCGGGGTCGGCCTCGATGGCGTCCCGGCCCACGGCGTCGAAGGCGATGGCCTGGGCGCTCAACAGCGGCGTCGACGCGATGACCAGGGCCGACTTGAGCCGGTCCGGGTAGCGCGTGGCCCATTCCAGCGTCTGCATGCCACCCATGGAACCGCCCGCCACGGCCAGGAGCCGATCGATGCCGAGGTGATCGATGAGGTGACGCTGGGCCCGCACCATGTCGCCGATGGTGATGATGGGGAACCGCAACCCGTAGGGGCGGCCCGTCTCGGGATCGATGGAACAGGGCCCCGTCGAGCCGCGACAGCCCCCGATGACGTTCGAACAGATGACGAAGTACTTGTCCGTGTCGAACCCCTTGCCGGGACCGATCATGTTGTCCCACCAGCCGGGCTTTCGGTCTTGCGGGGTGTGATAGCCCGCGGCGTGGGCGTCGCCCGACAGGGCGTGGACGATGAGGATGGCGTTGGACTTGTCGGCGTTGAGGGTGCCGTAGGTCTCGTAGGCCAGCGTGATGGGCCCCAGCTTGCGCCCGCAGTCCAGTTCCATCTCGTCGGGCGGCTCGGCGAAGGTGTAGTACTGTGTCTGGACAATACCGACCGAATCCGGGGCAAGCTCGCGCCCGGGCTGCTCAATCGGAACGCCCGACTCTTCTCTGTCTCTCAAGGCTTTGGCCATCGCATTCACCGCCGTCAACTACCGTCCTGCAAACGATCAATTTTGCATAGCATATGCGCAACGCAAAATAGACCGTCTCCTACCCGTCGGCGAAATGCGCCGACGGTATAATATTACCCTCGTTTCGTGCGTTTCGCTAAGTTCCCGGATCGGGAACCCGGTCTTCCGTCTTGACTTACGACGCGGCGCTCTGCTTCAGCGCCCGGTCGAAGTCTTCCATTATATCCTCGATATCCTCGATTCCCACCGACACGCGGACGTAGTCCGGGGTGACGCCGGCGGCTTCCTGCTCTTCCCTCGAAAGCTGCTGGTGGGTGGTCGAAGCCGGGTGGATCACCAGGGTCTTGGCATCGAGCACGTTGGCGAGGTGCGACGACAGCTTCACGTTATCGATGAACTTGACCGCCGCCTCGTAGCCGCCCTTCACCCCGAATCCGAGGATCGCCCCCTGACCGTTGGGAAGGTATTTCCGCGCCCGCTCGTAGTCCGGATGGCTTTGGAGTCCCGGATAGTTCACCCAGGACACCTGCGGATGGCTCTCGAGGAACTGGGCCACCTTGAGGGCGTTCTCGCAGTGGCGCGGCGCCCGCAGGTGCAGGGTCTCGAGCCCCTGGAGCAGCAGGAAGGCGCTGAACGGCGACATGGCGGGTCCCATGTCGCGCAAGAGGGTCACCCGCGCCTTGAGGATGTACGAGATGTTGCCGATGGGCTTGAAGGCCTCGTAAAACTTCATCCCGTGGTAGCTCTCGTTGGGCTCGGTAAGCTCGGGAAACTTGCCGTTGTTCCAGTCGAACTTGCCGCTGTCCACGATGCATCCGCCGATGGTGGTGCCGTGGCCGCCGATGATCTTGGTGGCCGAGTACACCGCGATGTCCGCGCCGAAGTCGAAGGGCCGGAACAGCAGGGGAGAGGTGACCGTGTTGTCCACGATGAGTGGAATGCCGTGGTCGTGGGCGACTTTGGCGATCGCCTCGAAATCCGCCACGTCGTTGGCCGGGTTCCCGATGGATTCGATGAACAGGAACCGCGTGTTGTCGTCGATCTGCCGGGCGAAGTTCTGCGGATCTCGGGCATCCACGAACCGCGCCTCGATCCCCAGGTCTTTCAACGTGTGGGCGAACAGGTTGTAGGTGCCGCCGTAGAGCGTCTGGGACGACACGAAGTTCTGCCCCGCCTTGCAGATGTTGAGCACCGACAGCGTGACCGCCGCCGAACCCGACGCCAGGCCCAGGGCCCCCACGCCGCCGTCCAACGCCGCCATGCGCTTCTCGAACACGTCCACCGTGGGATTCATAATCCGCGTGTAGATGTTGCCGAATTCCTCGAGGCCGAACAGGCGCGCGGCGTGACCCGAATCCTCGAAGACGTAGGACGTGGTCTGGTAAATGGGCACGGCGCGGGACCGCGTGGTCGGATCCACCTCCTGTCCCGCGTGAACGGCAAGCGTTCCAAGACGATAGGGGCTATTCGACATGATGACCTCCTGGTAATCTTCGGGGGCGCCGGCCGCGCCGGCCGTTCCTGTTTCCCCCAACCGATTCTATGCGTACCGTTGCGCGGGCGCCGCGGGATCTCCCGTCCCGAGCCGGGGCGATCCGGGGCAAAAGGCGAACGGCATGCAACGGCCGGGATCCAAGCCATGGTATCGATTTCTTCGGCGTCGAACAACCGAAGACCGGCGGCGGCCCGTTCGGGGAAGGTGCGTCAGTCCGCGCGGGAGCCCAGAATCCGCTTGAGCTTGTTGATGATCCCCGGCTTCTCGAGGGTGACCTTGACGGCCCCTTCCTCGAGCCGGGCCCGCGGCGGCGTCTTCAACACCCGCAGCAGCACCACGGTGATGTTGTCGGGGCCGCCGCCCTCGAGGGCGCGCCCCACGAGGACCCGCGCCGCTCCCTGAAGGCTGTTCCCCTTCAGCGCGGCGGCGATTTCCTCGTCGGAGACGACGTTGGAAAGGCCGTCGGAACAGATGAGGAGGGTGTCGTTCTGCTGGACCCGCACCGCGAAGAGGTCCACGTCGATGGAGTCCCGCGTGCCCACGGCCCGGGTGATGAGGTTTTTCAGGGCGTGGTTTCGGGCCTCTTCCTCCGACAACACGCCGTTGCGCACCTGCTCGGCCACCAGGGAATGGTCGTCGGTGATCTGCCAGATGGTGCCGTTGCCCCGGGTCATGTAGACGCGGCTGTCGCCGACCTGGGCCACGTAGGCGCAGTCGCCCTGGATCACCACCGCCGACACCGTGGTGCCCATTCCGTGGTACCGGGGATTGTGCTCGGCCTCTTCGAAAATGCGCTGATTGGCCTGCCGAAGGGCCTCCGACAACCGCGTGGGGATGGACCCTTCCGAATTGTAGTAGTGGTCGGACAAGGTCTGGAGGGCCAGGCGGCTGGCGAATTCTCCCCCGCTTACCCCGCCCATGCCGTCGGCCACGGCGAAGAGAAGGCTCCGATCCGACGACGCCGACCGTTCATCGGGAACGCTCAGCAGGCACGAATCCTCGTTGTTGTTGCGTTTCTTGCCGACGTCGGACAGAAGGTGGGCTTGAATGAATTCGCCCGCCCATTGAGTCTCGTAATTCCCGCCGCCATCCGGTCCGGTCCGGACAAGATTGACACCAACCATCTGAACCTTTCCTGCTGCCTCGGCACCACCCGGTCCCTTTCTTCAATCGGCAGCGGATCGTGCCTTCAGCCAAGACGCCATTGTAAAAAGTGCATGGTTTCCACGTCAAGCAACACCAAGGAGATATGGCGCCCAGACCCGCTCCCGGCCCGTGAAGGTCGCCCGGCGCCCCCCGCACGGCGCCGCGTCAATATAACACACGATGCGACTCCCACGGGTCGCCTCCCGCTTCAGTTCTATTCGTTTGATACCGGCGCCGTCCGCGGCATCAACCCCGCGTCCCGGGTCCGTATCCGGTACACCGCGGTCCGGGCGGTCACGTACAGCGTGCGGCCGTCCTCGCCTCCGAAGGCGCAGTTGGCCGGCGCCTGAGGAAAGGCCACCGTCGTCCGGAGCGTGCCGTCGGCCTCGAACACGTGTATCCCGTCCGCCGCCGTGCACCACACCCGCCCTTTCTCGTCCACGGCCAGGCCGTCGGGCCAGGGCAGTTCGCCGAAGATCCGGCCGCCCGCCACGGTGCCGTCCTCCCGCACGTCGAAGGCGCGGATGTGGTTGCCCTCCGTGTCCGCCACGTACAGCGTCTCCTCGTCCGGCGAAAGGCCGATGCCGTTCGGCTTCAAGAAGTCCTCCACGAGGAGTTTCAACTGGCCTTCCGGCGACACGGCGTACACGCCCGAAAAGGGCAGCTCCGCCTCGCGCCCTTCCAGCCCGTACGGAGGATCGGTAAAGAAGATCGTCCCGTCGGACCGCACCACCGCGTCGTTCGGACTGTTCAGCCGCTTACCGTCGTACCGTTCCGCCACCGTCGTGACCGATCCGTCCGCCTCCGTCCGGCTCAACCGGCGATTGCCGTGTTCGCAGGCCAGGAGACGGCCCGACGTATCGAGGGCCAGCCCGTTGGACTTGCCGCTCGGGCGCCGAAACACGGCCGTGTCGCCGTCATACCGGTATATTGTATCGGCCGGGATGTCGGAAAATAGGAGTCCCGTGCCGGGCACCCAGACCGGGCCTTCCGTGAACTCGTACCCTTCCGCCACCACCTCGACCCGGCCGGGTTCCTCCAGCAATTCCGCCGCACCCCATGCCAGCCAAACGACCGCCGCCATCATGGCCTGTTCCTCCGGTTGTCCCCTGCAATTTCCGTAGTTATACCGAGTTGGAGAGACGCATTCACCTTTGGGTTCGGCAGTTCGGCCCCGGCGGGTTCGATTCCCCTTGTTTCAAGACCCCCGTCCCCCCCGGCAATCCGGACTAAAGGGCCCTTGCGCGGCGGGGGGGAGGCCGCGCAAGGGCGTGGGCATAGGGCGAGGCGCAGGACTCTAGGCCGTCCGGGGTGCGCCGTACGCCCGATGGTGAGGCGGCGGTTACAGGGCGAGGGCTGTTCGATCCCCGCCCTTAAGCATACTATAGCGCAATTGTGCTGTAAGGGCAACATTTTTGGGGCGTGTACGGTCCCTTCGGGTGGAGATAACCGGATCGAATGGTCTGGCTATAAAACACTTGATTTGCATGCTTAACACGGGTATTCTCTCCTCAGGTTTGACACGGGTTAGGTCGATGGCACACAAGGAGGGACCCCGCCACAACGCTCATACACCCCCGAATACTGCCGCGTTCCATCCAAAAATAAACCGAGCCTGCCGGTAAGCTTCCTTCAGATCGCCAAATCACTCGGGAAGCCCCCATGGCAGGCCCAGCCTGGAGACAGATGAAATGCGCTTGCGTGGATTCACGCTTATCGAACTGTTGATCGTGGTTGCCATTATAGGCATCCTGGCAGCCATTTTGCTACCCGCCCTCTCCCGGGCCCGCGAGGCCGCCAACCGCGCTTCCTGCCAGAACAACCTCAAGCAGATGGGTCTGGTTTTCAAGATGGCCGCTTCCGAGAGCCGCGACGGACGGCTGCCGCGAATGCAGACGTCCTGGGAGCCCATCATCAACTGTGCCACGGGCGAGACCGTCTACCCGGCAGTGCCCTTTGTAGGCGCGGCCACCCACTGGCTCAACCCCCAGATGTCCGAGATCTATCCGGAGTATCTGACGGATCCCGCGGTGTTGGCCTGCCCGTCGGACTCGTCGCTGTCGCCCGACGATTTCCTCGATCCCGTCGCGGGCCAACCCGAGATCCATCGCCTCTGTTTCGCGCCCGCTCCCGGACCCACCTTTAACCAGCACGACCGTACCCGCGGCCTGGCCCTGGCCGACGAGAGCTACTGGTACACGGGATACGTCTTCGACCGGGTGGACGACCGGTACCCCACGGCGCCCATCTCGGCCTTGTCGAGCGGGGCGGTCGGCGAAGGTCCGGCCCAGCTGGTCTGGGGCATCGCCAATGCCATCGGCAACTTCTTCGCCGGCGAGGCGGGGCGCGATATCGACCTGTCCCTCACGAGCCCCGGCAACGGAAACGGCGGCGGGAACACCCTGTTCCGCTTGCGGGAAGGCATCGAGCGGTTCCTGATCACGGACATCAACAATCCGGCCGCGGGCGCCCGCGCCCAGAGCCGGGTCTGGGTCATGACCGACCGCCTCAGCACCGTCGTCAAGGAGTACAACCACGTCCCCGGCGGCGCCAACGTCCTTTTCCTCGACGGCCACGTCGACTTCATCCGGTACGACACGGTGGAGCCCGTGCTTCCGGGGGTGGCCCGGGTATTCGGCGAGCTCGATTCCCACAACTGACGCCGCCGGCCGGGAACGGACGCGAGAATCCCCGCAGCCCTTTACCAAACGCTCATAACGAAAGGAAACCGCCATGAAACGTCCGTGGCTTCTCTCCATTGCGGCCGCCTCCGCCTTGCTCGCGGCGGCGGCATCCGCGGCGCCGTCCTCGACGCCCCGCATCGTGAGCCTCGACGCCGGCACCACCGAGACCCTTTTCGCCCTCGGCGTCGGCGACCAAGTGGTGGCCCGCGACAGCGGGTCGACCTATCCCGAGGCCGCCCGCGCCCTGCCCGAGATTGGGGCGGGCCACCAGATAAGCGTCGAGGCCGTGCTTGCCCTCCGGCCCACCCTCGTGGTCGGCCGGGACCGGTCCATGCACGGCCCCTCCATGCACCTGCTCGAACAGGCCCGGGTCAAGGTCGTTCGCCTGGACGACGCGCCCGGCGTCGAGGCGGCGAAGGCCCGCATCACGCGCCTGGGCGAGCTTGTCGGCAAGCCGGAGCGCGCGGTCGAGCTGAACAAGGAGATGGATGCCGACCTCGACCGGCTTCGGAAGCGCATCGACGCCCAAGCCGGCAAGTCCCGGCTCCGCGTGCTCATCGTGTACCTCCGGCCGGGCGTCACCCTGCTCATGGGTTCCGACAGCAACGCCGCCGCCATGGTGAACCTGGCCAACGGGGCCCCGGCTCTGCCGGACCTCGAAGGGTACAAGCCCATGAACGCCGAAGCGGTGGTCGCGGCCCGTCCCGACGCGATCCTGTGCTTCCAAGACGGACTCGAGTCCACGGGCGGCGCGGAGGCCCTGTGGGACCGGCCCGGACTGAGGGAAACGCCCGCGGGGCGCGCGAAGCGCCTCATCGTGATGGACGACCGGCTCCTGGCGGGCTTCGGTCCGCGCACGGGCGAAGCGGCCCTCCAGCTCTTCGACGCCCTCCACCCCGCGGCGGCGGTTTCGGCCCGGGCGACCCCATGAACCTGCGATCGGCAAACCTCTACCCCGCGGCGCTCCTGGTCCTGGCCGCGGCCCTGCCGGCGGTGCTGCTGCTGGCGGCGGGCACGGGCGCCTATCCCATCCCGACCGCGCGCATCCCCGCTATTTTGTGGAGCGGCATCGAGGAGGAAGGCTACCGGGTGCTGGTTTACATCCGGATGCCCCGGGTCGTGCTGGCGGCCCTCGTGGGCGCGGTCCTCGCCGTGAGCGGGGCCGGACTGCAGACACTGTTCCGCAACGCCCTGGCCGACCCGGGCCTTATCGGCGTGTCGGGCGGCGCATCGCTGGCGGCGTCGGCCTGGATCGTCCTCGCCGGCGGTCCCGCGACGGCGAGCATCTGGGGATTGCCCGTGTCGGCTTTCCTCGGCGGATTGGCGGTGGTGGGGCTGGTCTGGCGGCTGTCGCGCACCACCGGCGCCGGCCACACCTCGACGCTGTTGCTCACCGGGATCGCCCTGAACGCCATCGTCTTTTCCGTCGTGGGGCTCCTCACCTACCTCAGCGACGACGCCGAGTTGCGCGAGATGTCCTTCTGGCAGATGGGCAGCCTCGGCGGCGCGTCGTGGCCTCTGGTCGTCGCCGCCGCCGTGCCCGCCGTGGCCGGCGCGGGGCTCCTCGTCCCCGCCGGGCGCCAGCTCAACGCGCTCGCCCTGGGCGAAGAGGAGGCCTTCCACCTGGGCATCCGCGTGCGCCGGCTCCATCGCCGCATCGTCCTCGGTGCCGCCCTCGCCGTGGGCGGGGCCGTGGCCGCGGCGGGCGGCGTGGGGTTCATCGGCCTGGTGGTGCCCCACCTGCTTCGGCTGGCCCTCGGCGCCGACAACCGCATGCTGCTGCCGGGCTCGGCCCTGGCGGGCGCCATCCTGCTCGTGGCGGCGGACACGGTCGCCCGGACCGTAGCCGCGCCCGCCGAAGTTCCCGTGGGCATCATCACGGCCCTCGGCGGGGGGCCCTTTTTCCTGTGGCTGATCTGGCGCCACCGACGGCAGGTGTCCCATGCTTGAGGCGAAAGGACTGGGATTCCGGGCGGGCGACCGATGGCTCTTGCGGGACGTGTCGTTCCGCGTGAGGCCCGGCCAATGCTGGGTGGTGGCGGGCGCCCACGGCGCGGGCAAGTCGACCCTGCTCCGGCTGCTGTCCGGCGCCTGCCCGC
>CAYVOE010000092.1:0-13709 GCA_964452795.1 uncultured Nitrospiraceae bacterium | reverse complement strand
TGTTGCACTCGGCGGATTGGCATCTGGGACGTCTGTTTCACGGCCTGCATCTCACCGACGATCAGTCCCACGTCCTGGACCAGTTCATCGACGTGGCGCACGATTTTCGTCCCGACGTCGTCGTGATTGCGGGCGACGTGTACGACCGCGCCGTGCCGCCGCCCGAAGCGGTGCAACTGCTCGACGACGTGCTGGCGCGGCTGGCCCTCGATGTGAAGGCGCCGGTGGTGCTGATCGCGGGCAATCACGACAGTCCGGACCGCCTGGCCTTCGGCGCGCGGCTGCTGGCGTCGTGCGGCGTGTACGTGTACGGGCGCGTGTCGTCGGAGCCCGCGGTGCTGCCCGTCCAAGACGGCGACGGTCCGGTGATGCTCTACGCCCTTCCGTATGCGGACCCGCCGGCCGTCCGAGGCCAGATTCCCGACTGCGCGGCGTCGGACCACAACGGCGCGATGGCGGCCCTCGTGGAGTGCATCCGGCAGCGGCATCCGGCGGGCGCGCGGTCGGTGCTGGTGGCGCACGCCTTCGTGGCGGGCTGCGAAGACTGCGAATCGGAGCGGCCCCTGTCGGTGGGCGGCGCGGGCACGGTGGACGGGACCTGCTTCGACGGATTCGACTACGTGGCCCTGGGCCATCTGCACCGGCGCCAGACCGTCGAGGCCCGGGCCGTTGTGTGTTACTCCGGATCGCCGTTGAAATACTCGTTCTCCGAGGCGCACCACCCGAAATCGGTGAGCCTTGTGGAGATGGACGGTCGCGGTGCCTGCCGCGTCGAGCACGCCCCCCTGACTCCGCGGCGCGACGTGCGCTGCATCGAAGGCTACCTGCGGGACCTGCTCGAGCATCCCGTCGAAGGCAACCGGGAGGACTACCTGCGGGTGACCCTGCTCGACGACGGGGCCATCCTCGACGCCATGGGCAAACTGCGCGCGGTCTATCCCAACGTGCTGCACCTGGAGCGGCCCGCCCTGGACGCGGCGGGCGAACTGCGCGGGAACGGCGCGGACCACCGCCAGATGGGCGTGGACAAGCTGTTCGCGTCGTTCTTCGAGCAGGTGGTGGGGGCGCCGCTGAGCGAGGCTCAGGAGCAGGTCTTCAACGGGGTGGTGGAAGACTTCCGGCGTAGAGAACGGGAGGCGGCGTCGTGAGGCCCCTGCGGCTCACCTTCTCGGCCCTCGGACCCTACGCGGAGCCCCAGGTCCTCGACTTCCGGCGGCTCGGCGGCCGGTCCTTCTTCCTCATCCACGGTCCCACGGGCTCGGGCAAGACCACCATCCTCGACGCCCTGTGCTACGCCCTGTACGGCGAGAGTTCCGGCGGCGAGCGCAACGGGTCACAGATGCGGAGCGACCATTGCAACCCGTCGGTGGCCACGGAAGTGACGCTCGATTTCGCCTTGGGCGCGGAGCGGTACCGCGTGGTGCGGGGGCCGGATCAGGAGCGACCCAAGCGGCGGGGCCAAGGCACGACGGTGCAGTCGGCCTGGGCCGAGCTCTATCGGCGGACGGGCCTGGACGACGATGACGAGCCGGGTAAGCTCCTGGCGTCGAAGCCCAGCGACGTGACCGCCGAGCTGGTGCGTCTGCTTGGCTTCGAATCGGAGCAGTTTCGCCAGGTCATCGTCCTGCCTCAGGGGCAGTTTCGTCGACTTCTGGTGGCGGATTCGCGCGACCGCCAGGCCATCCTCGAGACCCTGTTCCAGACGGAGTTTTATCGCCGGATCGAGGGCGCGCTCAAGGAAGCCAGCCGCGGCCTGCGCCAGGAAATCGACCGGATGCGCCAGACGCGCCAGATGATCCTCGAGCAGGCCCGGGCGGAGAGCGATACCGAGCTGGCGGAGCGCCGCGACGTGATGGCCCGGGAGCTGGCCGTGCTGCGGGACACGACGGAACGCCTTCGCGGCGAGCGAGACCGGGCGCGGGCGGCCCTGGACCAAGCCCGCGACGCCGACCGTCGATTGAAGGAGCTCGAACGGGCCGAAGCCGACCGGGGCAATGCCGAGGACGCGCTGCCCGACCACGAGGCGCGGCGGGAGACCCTGCGCCGGGCCCGGCGTGCCGCTGATTTGCGGGATGCGGAGGCCCTTGCGGCGTCTTGCGCGCGCGACCGCGACGCCGCCGCCGAGGCCGTGGCCGCCGCCGAGGCCCGACTGAGCGAGGCGGACGCGGCCGTGGCTCGGGCCCGCGCGGGGCTCGAGGCGGAACGGGCGCGCGACGACGAGCGCCAGGAGCTCGAGCGCACCCGGGCCCGGCTCGAGGAGGCCGCGGTCCGCGTGGGGTTGCTCGAGGAGGCGCGCCGGGCCTTGGCCGAGGCGGAAACGGCCGCCGCGGAAAAGGACGGCGAGTACAGCCGGGAACGGAACTGGCTCGACGGATTGAACGCGCAACTGGAAGCGGCGCGGCGGGTGCGAGACGAGACCGCCGGCGCCGATCTGCGGTCCGAGACCCTGCGCCGCGATCTCGAGCGGGCGGAGCGGCTTCACACCGGCCGGGTGCGGCTGGACCGGCTCCTCGAGGACAAGGCGGCGGCCGAGGCCGTCTGGGCGGGAGTTCGGGAGCGGCGGGAGCAGGCCGACCGGGAGTACGACGCCGCGCGGGCCGCCTTCAACGAGCTGGAAGCCCTCTGGCGCGACGGTCAGGCGGCCGTGCTGGCGCGGACGCTGACCCCGGGCGAGGCCTGTCCCGTCTGCGGGTCCCGAGAGCATCCCGCGCCGGCCCGGTCGGAGGCGGAGGTGCCGGGCGAGGCCGAGATGGAAGCGCGGCGGCAGGCGCGGGACCGCCTCGAAGCGGAGCGAGAGAAGCTTCGGATCGAAGAGGCCCGGGTCGAGCAGAAGGCCATCGAGGCGGCTACCGCCGCGGCTTCTCGGGAAGAGGAGCTTGGAGAAGACCGGCACCGGTCCGCGGCTGAACTCGATGCGGAAGTCGCTCGTTTGCGCGAAGCCCTGGAACAGGCGGAAGCCGACCGGGCACGGCACGCCGAGTTAACGGAGGAAGTGCGAACTCTGGAAGAGCGTCGGGCCGGGGCTGCGGAGCGGCTCGAACGTGCGCGGGCGGCGAGCGAATCCGCCCGGGCCGAGGTCGAGCGGCGGCGGGCCGTGGCGGCGGAACGGGAGACAGCCCTTCCGGAAGACCTGCGCACCTCGGAGGCGCTGGATGCCGCACGATCGGCGGCCCAGACCGCGCTGGAGGCGCTGCGAACGGCCTTCGACGCGGCTCAGCGCAACGCCGCGGCCGCCGCCGAGGAGCAGGCCCGAGTCCAGAGCGCCCTCCAGGCTGCAAAGGAACAATCCGCGCGCGCCGCGGAGCGGGCCGCGGCAGCGGAGGCCGACTTTTCCGCCCGAATCCGCGCCGTGTTTGTCGACGAGGACGACTATCGGGACGCCCGGCGGTCGCCTGAAGAGATCGAACGGCTTGAGGAAGACGTGCGCCGCTTCGAGAGCCATCTGGAAGCGGTTCGCGCCCGCGTCGCCCAGGCCCGCGAGGCCGCCCGGGATCTGGAGCCGCCGGACCTCGACGCGGCCGCGGCGGTGCTCGACGGCATCACGCGCCGGCTCGACGAGGCCCACACCCGTCGGGGCGCCCTCGACGAGCAACTCCGGAAGACCGAGGAGGACCTCGAGCGCCTGGAAGAGATCGCGCGCGAAGCCGCCGAGCTGGAGGTGCGATACGCGGTGCTGGGCCGCGTGGCGGACGTGGCGGGCGGCCAGAACGCCTACGGCATGACCTTCCAGCGTTTCGTCCTTACGTCGCTCCTGGACGACGTGCTGCGCGTGGGCTCGCGTCGGCTCGACATCATGAGCAAAGGACGTTACCGGCTGGAGCGGCGGCTGGATCGCGGCGATCGCCGCATGGCGGGCGGCCTCGACCTGCAGGTCTACGACGCCTACACGGGCACCGCCCGGCCCGTCCACACCCTGTCGGGGGGCGAGAGCTTCATGGCGGCCCTGGGGCTGGCCCTGGGCCTGGCGGAGGTGGTGCAGGCCTACTCCGGCGGCATCCGCCTCGACACGGTCTTCGTCGACGAGGGGTTCGGCAGCCTCGATCCGGAGTCCCTCGATCTGGCCCTGCGCGCCCTGGTGGACCTGCAGAAGGACGGGCGCCTCGTGGGGATCATCTCCCACGTGCCGGAACTGCGCGAGCGCATCGACGTCCGGCTCGAGGTGATCTCGGATCGCCGCGGCAGCACCGCCCGCTTCGTCCTGCCCTGAGCCGATTCCTTTCGGTCTAAGACAAAATCAGCGCGGGTCAGGTGGGATCGTTGTCCGCTTCGGGGGAATGGGCCATGCGGGCTTCGTCGGGTTCGGCCTCCTCGGGCTCGGGAAGGGGCATGCCCTCGAGGCCGCCGTCGTGCTCCTCGGAGGCGGCGGCTTGCGGGGACTCGTTGGACGGCGCCGCTTCGGGAGCGGCCGGAGCGGGCGTGGGCGCGGCGGCCGCGGGACGCAGCCGTTGGGCCAGGCGCTGGGCGAATGCGTTGGCCTGGGCAACGGCGGCTTCCAACTCGTTCAGCTCCGCCTCCTGGATCGCCCGCGTCTCGGTCAGCTCTTCTTCCAGGCTCCGGATGCGTTCGGCATCGGCCTCGGCCCGGGCAGCCGCCTGTTCCAATTGGCGTGTCCATTCACGGGCCCGGTCCTCGAATTCCCGCGCCTGGGTTGCGCTCTTCTCGGCTTCGGCCTCGAGACGGCGGTCCCGTTCCGCGACTTCCGCCTCGAGCCTGGACCGTTCTTCGGCGGCCGCTTCGAGGGCGGCGTTGAGGCGCTGCGTCTCGGCTTCAAGTTCCTTGTTCCGCTCCTCCGACCGGAGGGCTTCCTCGCGGGCGGCGTCGCGCTGTTCGGCGGCCTCCTGCAGCTCCCGACGAAGCGATTCGACCTCTTTCTCGACCCGCTCCCGCGCCTCGGCCAGGGCGGCCTCGAGTTGGCCGCGCTCGGCGTTGAAATTCTCTTCGAGGGAGGCCAGCCGGGCCGCGGATTCCGCCAGTTCGGTCCGGAGGCTCTCGGCCTGCTCCTGGGACTGGGTCAGGGCGGCGGTCCGCACGTCGAACAACCGCTCCAGTTCCTCGATGCGGGCGCGCTGTTCCCGCTCCGTATCGGCGAATCGGGTGCGGCCCGCGTCGATCTGCTCGGTCAACCGGCGCGCCCGGTCCACGAGGGCGTCGGCCTCGCTCCGGGCCTCGCGGGCATCGGCCCAGGCTTCGTCCCGTTCCACCCGGGCGGCCGTCAGTTCTTTCTCGAGCAGATCCACCCGTTTTCGGAGGTCTTCCGCCGCCTCGGGGTCGAGCGCTCCGTTTCCGCCGGAGGCATGGGCCGCGGAATCCAGCGCGGCGACACCGCGTAGAGACTCAAGCTCCGCCTGAAGCCGTTCCCGCTCCTCCGCGGCGGCCTGCAGCGTCTGGTCCAGTTGCTCGCGAAGGGCCTGCAGGTCGTTTTCGAGGGCCTCTTTCTCGTGCACGAGCGCGGCCCGTCGTTCCTCCTCCTGGCGCCGTTCCTCCGCGTGGCGGCTCTGAAGCTGCTCGAGCTCTTCGGTGAGGCGGCGGATTTCCGCCTCGTGCTCGGGAGCCGCCGCGCCCCCGCCCTGTCGAAGGGCCTCCGCCTCCGCCCGCGCCTGGGCCAGCTCTTCCCGCAGGGCCTCGTAGTGGGCGTCGTCGACCGTCGGCTCCGGTGCGCGTCGGGCCAGGGCCTGCCGCGCGTCCTCAAGCTCTTCCCGAACGGCCGCCAGGTCGCGTTCCAGGCTGCTGACGAGGGTTCGCGCCACCTGGACCTGGTTGCGCAGCTCCTCCCGCTCTGCCTCGAGGCGATCGAGCTGCTGACGGGTCTGGGTCAGCTCTTCGGAAAGGTCCGACCCCGGCTCGCCGGGTAGCTGTTCGACGCGGGCCCGCAGCTCGGCGATCTCGCGGCGCTGCTCTTCGATCAGGGCCTCGTGCTCTCGGCGGGCCTGGTGCTTCAACAGGTCGAGTCCGCCCTCTCCCAGCCCCACGGATACGGCCTTGCCTCGTTCGAGGATGGCGCGCAGCCCCTCGGGCAGGTGGGGAAGCCGGGCCGGGTGAAGGTTCGATGCCACGGCCACGTAATGCCCGTTTTCGAGGAAGAGGCGGACGATGGCCTCGAGGTCGGCCGTGTTTTCGGTGAACCGCTCGAGTTGATCCACCAGCAACACCGCCGGTTTGCCCCGCTGTACGGGGCGCGGGTCCGCCACCAGGGCGCGGACCTGGGGCGGGAAATCGTGGGCGGTGATGTAGGCGAACCGCGTGTCGGCCGATCCCGACTTGATGCGGCTGACGATGGCGTAGAGGAGGTGGGTCTTACCGGTCTTGGTGTCGCCCAGGAGCAGTACGGGTTGGGGCGCCACCGGCTTCAGGTCCGCCATGTCCTGGCAAACCTGGAAGGCCTCCCGGTTCGCGTCATCCACCAGGAACGTCCCGAAGGTATAGCGTGTCATGTTGCCCTCCCCGTTACCCGCGTGTCGACATCCGTTTCGGCTCCCGGGATACTATCAACGGCCGCGGCCGTTGACAAGGGCATTGTAGCGTGACCGCCGCGGAAACCCCAAGCCTTCCGCGGGTCCCGTGTTCCCGGGGAACCCTCGCGGTGCGCGTCGGCTGGCGGACGCAACGGTCGCGACCGTCGGGGGTATTATGGCTGACGGTTGCGACGGAGGCGGCGGGCCGGGTAAAGTTGCGGCTTTGGCCGCGCGTCCGAGGCGGGCGCGGGCCGTTGTATGGCTCGCTCCGACGGGCGAAAGGGGACAAGATGAAGCATTTGAAGTATGTATCGCGCACGCCGGAGCCGGCCATTACGGGCGGCGGCATCGGCGGCGGCTTCGGCAACATCACCGTAGCCGAGCAGCTTGTGTTGGTGGCCTTGTCGTTCTTCTTCAGCGACTGGCAGAACTTCCCGCAAGTAATCCAGAACCTGCAGAAGTTCTACGCCAAGACGCCCGACAACCGCGATTAGTCGGCATCGGATCGGCCGCCGCGGCGTCGGGATGGGCCGGGCGCCGCTCCATCGCGGGGCGCCGGCTCTCCTAGCGGGTCGCTCCGCGGGCGACCGATAGCCGGCAATCCCCTTCGAAAAAGGCTGCCGCCCCCCGGATGGAGGGCGGCAGTTCTTTGTAACTGAGTCGCCGAAGGGTCGGCGGGCTATTGGCCGAGGCGCAGGCCGCCGCCGGCGGGCGGAGCCAGCCCGCCGCCGGGAGCGCCAAAGCCGCCCGGAGCGCCGGGGCCGCCGAAACCGCCGGGGGCCGCGGGACCGCCGCCGAGCCCGCCGCCCGGACCGGCCGGGGCCGACGGAGCGGCGGGAGCGCCGCCGGGCTGGTTCTGCAGGGCCTGCTGCTCCTGCTCCCACTGGGCCTTGAGCCGCCGGGCTTCGTCGATCTTCCGATCCTTCTCGGCCAACAGCTCGTCGCGGCGCCTGCCGTGGGGCAGAGAGGCGTCGTCGGTGATGACCTGGAGAATGGGCGTCACACTTTCGTAGATCTGGACCGCATTGTCAAACTGCTTGATCTCGAGGGCTTCGTCGCCCTGGTCGAGGAGATCTTCGGCCCGGTCGATCTGCTGCTGCTTGATGCTGTTGATCTCGTCTTCCACCACTTCAATCTGGGCGTTGGCGGCTTCCTTCAGGTCGGGGAACTGATCCGTCACCTGGCTGAAGAGGTTCAACGCCTTGGCGTAGGTAATCAGGGCGTTGGAGAAGTCGGAGTCCTCGGCGCTCTTCTTGGCCTGCTCGATCACCTGTTGGCCGCTGTCGTTCAGGCTCTTCTGGGCGTTAAAGGCCTCGTCGAGCTCGCGCTTGCGCACCTGGGCCCGGGCCAGAAGGCGCTCGGCGTCGCCGCTGTCGCGATCGTACTCGAGGGCGCGCGTGAAGGCCGAGATGGCGTCGCCGATGAGCTTGTACCCGCCGGGCTGCTCGGCCGCTTCCGCATGGGCCCGGCCCACGGCGAGGTAGTGGGAGGCAATCTTGCGGGAAAGGTTCCGCCGGTTGGCGTCGGGCAGGTCCATGGCCAACTGCCACTCGTTGACGGCCCGCTCCAGCATCTCCGCGTCCTGGTGCTCGGCGCCGTAGTTGTGGTAGAGGTCGCCCACGCGCTCGTAGGCCGCCGCCAGGCCGGGGTTAACCTTCTGCAGGATGGGATACTTCTCGATGGCCTCGGGAGGATTGTTCTTGGTGTTGAGGAGGTAGTCCATTTCGTCCACGACGTAGGCCGTCATGGCTTCCGCCGAAGGCGTCCGGTTCACGGCGGGACGCCCCGGCTGCAGGATCGTGGCCCACACGTCGGCCGCGGCCTGGATGGAGTTTCCGAAGAACTTGGGCGCCGCGTTGCGCAGATACCCGTCGTAGCCCCGGCCCGAACCGTAGTCGGCGGCGATCATGCGGCGGGCGTCGTTGCCGAAGGGGCGGTAGGCCTCGATGTAGCGGCTGACGGAATTAACTTCGCGAAGCCCGCCTTCCGGCCGGAAGAAGCGGAACTGGCCGACGGCGTCCTCGATGTCCTGGTGGATGGCATCGCGGAGCTGCTCGGCCTGGGGCGAAGAATCGAGGGCGAAGGGCAGGAGCGTGTCCGCGACCAACGCCGACAGCCGGCCCATGCGGTAGGCGAAATAGCTGCCCACGCCGTACCTGCGCATCTCACGCAGCAGCGCCACCTCGTTGGCGATGGCCTCGTAGGCGTCCTGCTGGCTCCGGATCTCCGGCACCGTGCCCAGGATGTCCGCGTAGTCCACGGCCCCGTTGACCACGTCCGCCTGGTAGCGCGACTCCTCGTACTGGAAGGCGTTGGGATACCGTTCCTGGATGCGCTGGATCGCGGTCAAGGTAATGGCGCGCTGCGCCTTGGGCCCCCACGCCTGGGCGTCGGCGGCGATTACCGCGAGCAACAGTGTCCCCCAAAGCGACGCTCTCACCGTCTTCATCGTCATTGTCCAGTTCCTTTTAGTCGCCCCATCCAATTGGACGCTCGTCTGCCCTTGCTGATTCACTCGGGCGCCGCCGTGCGGCGAGCGGCCGCTCCGCAACGGCCCTCGGGAACGGATTCGCCCGGGACGAGATGGGCCTCTCCCGCCGGGTGAGGTAGCCGGAGCCCCCCGGCTAATTCTACTCAAAAGGGTGGACAAACGCCATGGCCTGGCACCACCCGCAAGCCGTAGGAGCCCTTGCTTCCCAAGTCTTTAGCGTACAGCACGATAAACCCGTATTCAATCGTCGGGATCGTCGCCGCGACCGGCCCGAGCGGGAAGCCCTGCGCAGGCCGAAGCCGCTCGCAAACGGCGTCGCCCATGATAGAATCGCCGCGACCCGGACCTCGACGCGAGGATTCCGCGCGCTCGAAGGCCGGCCTCGACGCGGAACGCGACCCGAGATCCGCTCGGGCCGGTATAATTGAGTTGCTTCACGTAACCCGCTCCCCCGCGGGCGGATAAGCTCAAACTGACGGAGCAGCATGCGCATAGTCTGGACCATTACCCTATTGGTGGTCGTGGCGGCGGCGGTCGTGGTCGGTTTTCGGGAATACACCCGCTCCGCCCACCTCGATCCGCAAGGCGCCCGAGCCGCCCCCCGCACCCTCGACGAGAAGAAATACGACGCCCTCCTCGCCCGCATGTTCGCCCTCCTCGAATACGACCATCAGGCCTGGCACCAGGACACACAGAAGGCCGTCGAAGAGGTGGCGTACCTCGCCGAATCGGGCATCCGACAGACGCCGCTGACCTATTACGCCCTGGCGCTCCGGCTTCACGGCGAACGCAAGCTCGAGGAGTCGGAACAGGCCTATCGGAAGGCGCTGGAGCTCGATCCGGAGTTCAGTTGGGCCTACAACGGTCTCGGCATTACCTTGTACGAACTGTCGCGGGAGGAGGAAGCGCGGCAGGCCTTCGCCAGGGCCTCCGAGATCGACCCGCGATCGAGCCGGCCCCACAGCGACCTGTCGATCCTGTTGCGGCTCAGCGGGCGGTTGGATGAAGCGGCCACGGAGGCGCGAAAGGCCATCGAATTGGCGCCCGACAAGCTCGAGACCCTCAACTCCCTGGCCAACGTGCTCAAGGAACAGGGGCGCCTGCAGGAGGCCCGCCAGCACTACGAGAAAGCCATCGCCATCAATCCGGAGCACCCGACTCCGCAATACAACCTGGCCTGCCTGTACGTGGAACTGGGCGATGAAGAGAGGGCCCTGGAGCTTCTCGAACGGGTGGTGGAGCTCAAGCCGTCCTTCCGCGATTTCGCCCGGACGGATCCCGACCTGGCCGCACTTCGAGACGATCCCCGGTTCCGCCGCCTGGTGGAAGAGTGATCCTCGCCTCCGCGATTCTAAGCCGCCTGAATGGTGGTAAGAGGCTTAGAACGCGATGGGGGCGGCGCCGAAACGGTCCATGAGGATGCGTCGGGCCTGACCCGCCGTGAAGATGGAACCGGTAATCACAAGGGGATGGGCTTCGGAGGCGAGACTCAGCGCCATGTCGAGGGCAGCCTCGAGGGATTCGGCGCGGCGGTGGGGCAGATCGGCCGCTTCCCGACACAGGGCGTCCACCGGAAGCGCGCGGGTCCCGTCGAACTGGGTCAGGATGAGCTCGTGGGCCGCGGGGCGCAGGGCCTCGATCATGCCGCGGGCGTTCTTGTCGGAAGACACGGCCAGGACCACCACGGCGTCGACCAGTTCGGCGGCCAGGGTGCGGGCGCCGGCGGCGTTGTGGGCCACGTCGATGATGACGGGCGGACGGTCGAGGACGCGCTCGAGACGGCAGGGCCAGCGGGCCGCGCCGAGGCCGGCGACGATGGCGTCGCGGTCGAGCCGGGGGAACCGGTGGCGCAGCAGATCGGCGGTGGCGACGGCAACGGCGGCGTTGTCGCCCTGATAAGTGCCCGGCAGGGCCAGGGGCACGGGGCCGAAGGACAGGCCGGGGCTGTCGAATCGGAACCGATGGGCGTAGGGCGGTCCGCTGAGGGCATAGGAAAAAACGCGGCCCAGAAAGCGGGCGGGGCTGTCTAGCTCGGCCGCCCGGGCGCGGATGACCTCCCGGGGGCCTTCCTCTTGCACGCCTACCACGACGGGCACGCCGCGCTTGATGATGCCCGCTTTTTCGAAGGCGATCTCCTCGAGGGTGTCGCCGAGGTATCGGGTGTGCTCGAGGGCGATGTTGGTGATGGCGGAAACCTCGGGCACCACGACGTTGGTGGAATCGAAGCGGCCGCCCATGCCCACCTCGACGAGGGCCACGTCCACCTCGCGTTGGGCGAACCACCGGAAGGCCACCGCCGTGACGACTTCAAAAAAGGTGGGCGGGTTCTCCATGTCGGCGGCGGCACTCTGGAAGAAGGCCAGGTGCTTGTCGAGATCTTCGTCGGAGATGGGCGCCGAGTTCAGCAGAAACCGCTCGCAAACCGAGAGGAGATGGGGGCTGGTGAACCGTCCGATACGATAGCCCGCCGCGGAAAGCATGGCGTCGAGGAGGGCCACCACGCTGCCCTTGCCGTTGGTGCCGGCCACGTGGACCGTCGGATAGGTGCGGTGGGGCCGACCCGCGGATTCGAGCAGGCGGGCGATGTTCTCGAGGCCGAGCTTGATGCCGTGTCCCTCGAGGCTGAAGAGGTATTCGCGCGGCGTCACGAGGGCGAGAGGTAGCGAAGCAGCTTGCCCAGGGTCGGTCGCAACTCCGTGCGCTTCACGATCTGGTCGAGGAAGCCGTGTTGGAACTGATATTCGGCGGACTGGAATCCCGGCGGCAGCTTGACCTTGAGGGCGCCCTCGATGAGGCGCGGACCGGCGAAGCCGCACATGGCCTTGGGCTCGGCGATGATGATGTCGCCCAGGGTGGCGAAGCTGGCGTAGACGCCGCCGTAGGTGGGGTCGGTGAGGACCGAGATATAAGGGAGGGCGGCGTCGTTGAGCCGCCGGACGGCGTCGGCGGTCTTGGCCATCTGCATCAGGCTCAGGATGCCCTCCTGCATGCGGGCGCCGCCGGAAGCGGCGAAGACCACCAGGGGCAGGCGTTGATCGACGGCGTCGTCGACGCAGCGGCAGAACTTCTCGCCAAGGGCCGAGCCCATGCTGCCGCCCATGAAGTAGGGGTCCATGGCGCCCACGGCCGTGCGGGCCCCCTCGATGGCGCCAAAGCCCGTGATCAGCGCTTCCTGAAGCCCCGACTTCTGCTTGGCCTGCTCCACCTTCGACAGATAGGTGACTTCCCTATCGCCTTCGCCGCTGACCGTGAAGTTCAGCGGGTCCGTCGTCTGGATGTCGGTGTGGGTCTCCTGGAACGAGTCCGGGTCGAGGATGAGATCGAGGCGGGCCCGGGCCGTGATCCGATGGTGGTAGGAACAGGCCGGACACACCTGCATGTTCGCCTCCACCTCCGCCTTGTAGACGGTCTGCTTGCAGCCCGGGCACTTCATCCAGATGCCGTCGGGCACGGGGCTCTTGCGCCCGATGACCGAGATAAACCGATTGCGTTTGAGGAATGCCATGACCCGCACCTCTCCGGCGGCCGTTCCCGCCGAACCAAATATCATCGCCTGTCGCCGGAGCCCGTCCGCGCCGCGGAATGGGCTCAGGCGCTGTTGGGAACCACGTTGTCTTTGCTGTAGAGCAGCCGGCCGCAATGATGGCACGTATGCTTCTTGCCGGCCAACACCTCGTTCACGATCTGGGGTGTGACCCGCATATGGCAACCACTGCAGACCTCGTCGCGCAGGGGCACCACCGCCGGACCGGTCTTCTTGCTGGCCCGAATCCGCTTGTACTGCGTCATCAGGGCCGGCTCGATGAGGGCCTCGACGGGCTTGCGCTCTTCCTCGAGCTTCTGGCGGTCGGCCTGGGCCTCCGCGAGCTCGGCATCGATGACGCCGCACTGGCGGTCGATCTCCCCGAGCTCCGTCTGGATCCGTTCCTGGTCTTCCTCGAGGCGGGCCTTGGCGTCGTCCATCTCCATCATGAGGGCGATGATCCGCTCTTCCTTGAGCCCGATCTGCTTCTTGGTCAGATCGATCTCGTGGAGGAGGGCCTGGTATTCCTCATTCTTCTTGATGGCGTAGAGCTGCTGCTGGTACTTGTCGATCTGGGCCTGCTTCTGTTCGATTTCCGTTTGCAGGGTGCGCTGTTCGACGGCGAGATCGCGCACCACCTTTTCCCGGGATTCGAGCTCGGCGGCAAGCCGTTTCCGCTGAATGTCGAACTTCTCTTTCTGCTTGGGAATCTGTTGTTCCCGAAGTCTGCATGCCTCGATTTTGAGGTCCAACTCCTGAAGGCGTAGCAGATGTGTCAACAAGTTGTCTCTCCTTGCGGTCACCGGGCCAACAGTCGGAAAATTGTGTCATCCCGCCGCAGGGCTTGCAAGTTCGCCGGTGAAACCATCGATTCAAATGAAAAAGGCCGCAGCCTAAGCTGCGGCCCCGAGTTACTTGATCCAGGCCATCATTTTTCGGAGTTCGGCCCCCACCTTCTCGACGGGGTGGGTGGCCGTCTCCTCCCGCAGGCGCAGGAAGTTCTTGCTGCCCGAGGCGTTCTCGTCGAGCCATTCCCGAGCGAATTCGCCGCTCTGAATGCGCCGCAGCGCCTCGCGCATGGCGTTGCGCGTCTCTTCCGTGACGATCTTCGGGCCCACGCTGTAGCCGCCGTACTCGGCCGTGTCGCTCACCGAATAGTTCATGAACGACAGCCCGCCGCGGTAGTACAGGTCGACGATGAGCTTGAGCTCGTGCAGCACCTCGAAGTAGGCGATCTCCGGCT